>JAYTAK010001440.1:0-5348 GCA_043737515.1 Candidatus Kuenenia sp.
CGACGCCGGAGCATCTCACCAAGGCATTGATCATGGCCGATGCGGCAAACTATTACGTGCTGCCATTTCCCGATCAGCAGGCTGTGCAGATTCAGTTGATGGCGGGAACTCTGGGTGATCTTCAGCTCTATCCGATTACCAAAGAGCTGCGCGCGGTCGATCGGGTCACCGGGAAAGTGCGGTGGTTGTGGGATGCCAAAGAAGACACGGCTGCCTTGCTGGAACCGACTGAAAATCCCATTTTGCTGCTCGTCAGTTTCTCCACACGCAGGGGCAAGGCCAGAGCACTTCCATTCCCTGCGATTGGTGGATTTGGCTTTTCGAACGACAGACAAACGACGATCACCGCACTCTCCAGAATCAGCGGCACGAAACTGTTCGACTACAACGTGTCATCGTCGTCCCGCTTCCCCGTTTCCGATCTGGAATTTAAAATCACACCCCAGCAGCATCTCGACCTGCAGGCCTTCGGCAACCGCGTCCGCTTCGTCCCGGAACCGGCACCGGCTGCCGTGCCGTAGCGGTAGGCGTTGAAACTATACTGTATTGTGAGAGGTCAGAATTGATGTGTTGTTTCGGCGAGCGGCAAGGCGCTAGCCGCCGGTGTTGACCGAATGCACAACCCGCGGCTAGCGCCTTGCGGCTCACTCAACAACACTTCCCTCAGTCCTGGCCGCGCGGAGTATATACTGTACTGTGAGAGGTCAGAATTGAGTCCGGCGAGCGGAGTGGCGTGAGCCCTCCGGTACATCGCTTTTTTGTACCGGCAAGCTGACGCATGCCGCTCCCCAATTCTCTCACTCATGACCGCGTGGAGTAAAAACACGAAATTCGTGGCTTGTTTATTTAGGAGTTTGTATGCAGTGGATTGACCGAAGTCGTTTGAAGACCGAAATACTGGCTGGCACGTTTCTGAATCTCGGGTCGGCGTCGGCTGTTGAGATCGCTGCCGAGACAGGTTTCGACTGGCTGTTGATCGATCTGGAGCATGGCTCGGGCACGATGGCCGAACTTCGCGGACAGTTGCTGGCCACGCGCGGAACAAAGGCGGCTCCCATTGTGCGCGTGGCGTCGGCGGATGCAGATGCTGTCAAATTTGTCATGGACAGCGGTGCTGCCGGTGTCATGTTTCCTTATGTCGCCAATGCTCAGGACGCCGCCCGTTGCGTGCAGATGATGAAGTATCCGCCAACCGGGACACGCGGTGTGGCGCAGGTCATTCGCGCGACGAATTTCGGTCGTGAGTGGCAGACGTATCAGGCGGAGGCAAATGCGGAATCGCTGGTGGTCGTGCAGATTGAAACGCCGGAAGCGGCGAACCAGGCCGACGCGATAGCCGCGGTTCCGGGCGTCGATGTGCTGTTTGTCGGCCCGATGGATTTGTCCGTCAACCTTGGACATCCGGGCGACTTCACTCAGCCGACATTCATCCAGTACCTGAAGAATGTGGTGCGGGCCTGTGAGCTTCAAGGCAAGACGGCCGGCATCCTGTCACGACCGGAACTCATCGATTCACATCGGCAACTCGGTTTCCGCTTTGTCGCGCTGGGCTCTGATTCCGGGGCCGTGGTTGCAGGGCTGACGAATTCATTCAAGGCGATGACCCTGCATCGACCCAGTTGATTTCCCCCAACAACCTTGCGCTTCGTATCCACTGCCAGACAGCAGGTGACTGAGCTATTCTTCACGCGGTGCGAATTGACAATGGCGAGCGGCATGCGTCAGCTTGCCGGTACAAAAACGAGGTACCGGAGGGCTCACGCCACTCCGCTCGCCAGCCTCAAATCTGACCGCGTTAAGTTTACTCAGGCGGCGTGATTCCGAAATCCTGAACCGTCAGCAACGCGCTGAATGGAATGCCACGGGCGTCGAATGCAGCTCGGCCGCCCTGCAGACGATCGACGATGCCGACGGCATGGACGACCTTGCAGCCAAATTCTTCCACACGATCAACGGCGTCCAGAGCACTGCCTCCGGTGGTGACCACATCATCGACGATCACAACTTTGTCACCCGGCTGGATCGGTCCTTCGACATAGCGTTGCGTCCCGTGGCCTTTGGCTTCTTTCCGGACCATGAATCCCTGCAGGGAGCGATTTTGTGAGGCGGCCGCAACAAGCACCCCGCCCACGATCGGATCAGCTCCGATCGACATGCCTCCAAACCCGGTAAACTCGACGTCTTTGAGTAGTTCCAGCAGACCGTACGAAATCTGCATCAGCCCTTCAGCGCTGAGCGTGACTTGTTTTCCGTCCAGGTAGTAGGTGGATTTTTTTCCGGAGGCCAGCGTGAAGTCGCCAAACTTGAGCGATCGTTCCCGAACCAGATCCATTAATCGCGCGCGGTTGAACATGACACAGTCTGCTTTTATGATTGAGTGGAAGTTGTCGTCTGCGGAAGCAAGTGCGGCACTTTATCCCGCCTGAATTCAGCGACGCATCGTAACCGGCAGGATGATGAGTTCAACCCGTGCGTCATGGGTTGTTGCCGACACTTTCAGGATTGCCATTTATGTCCGCTCAGTTGAGTGAATTTGCCCGGTCATTGAACGTCGAAACCGCTTTCACCGTCCTCGCGGTGGCAAAGAAGCTCAAGGCCGCGGGAAAGGACGTCGTGGAACTGGAGATCGGCGACAGTCCATTTAACAGCACCGCATCGGCAATCCAGTCCGGTTTGCAGGCGATCAACGACAACCAGTCGCACTATTGTCCGTCGCCCGGGATTCCGGAATTCCGCGAATCGGCCGCTAAGTTTCTGAAGAACGAGTTTTCGATTCCGGTCGAGGCAGAAAACATTGCCGTCGGTCCCGGAGCGAAAGTCTTTGAACAGTTTTTCTGCGAAGCGTTTCTCGGCCCCGGTGATGGTTGCCTGGTCTTCAGTCCTCACTTTCCGACCTACCTGCCCAACATCCAGCGGCGAGCCGCGCGGGCCGTGCTGAAGCCATTGACACAGGAGACAGAATTCCGGCCGCAGGTTGCAGACATCGAAGACTTCCTGAACAACGATCCCGCACCGAGGGCGATCTTTCTGAATTCGCCGCACAATCCAACAGGCGGCGTAACGACGGAGCAGGATCTGCGGGATATCGCCGATCTAATTCGCGGTCGCAACGTTGCTGTGTTCAGTGACGAACCCTATTGCCACATGATCTGGAAAGGCAAACACGACTCACTGCTGGCTCAGCCGGGAATGCTGGACCAGTGCGTCGCAGCGTATACGTTCAGCAAGTCGTATTCAATGAGCGGCTGGCGACTCGGCTTCTGTGCATCGTCACGCGACATCATTACAGCGATCGGCAAGATGATTAACACCACGCTGTCGTGTACGCCGCCGATCGTGCAGTTGGCTGGTCGCGCTGCCCTCGAACGCGATTCTCAGGAGCGCGATGAAACGATGCTGAAGTTTCGCGAGAAAGTGATGCTGCTGACTCATGGCCTGAATCGAATCGAAGGCTTCTCGGCCCTGGATCCCACCGCCACATTTTACGTCTTCCCCGGCGTGAAGCCGATTTGCAATCGTCTGAAGATCACCAGCCACGGACTAGCCCTGTACTTTCTGGAAGCCGCCGACGACAGCTTCGGCGTCGCGTGTCTGGGCGGCGAATGTTTCGGCGAAGCGGGCGGTGGATTTCTTCGATTCAGTTGTGCAGAACCCAATGATCGCCTGCAACAGGCGCTCGACTTTATCCCGGTGGCTCTGTCGCGACAGGATCGCATCGATCAGTGGTTAACGACGCACCTGGAATTTCGCCTGAAGAAGGATTATGTGTGATCGATCGTTTCAGTTTGGTCCGGTTATGCTGCGCTGCCGCAAACGAACCCGACGCACAATCGCAGGAACTCTGCACGGCGTATCATGAGGCGGGACATGCGGTGATGGCGCTGGTGTTCGATCGACCGGTGCAGAAAGTCAGCATTCTGCCGGACCAGCGTCGATTGGGGCACTGCGAACTTCGTAAGGGCGTTTCACGTGCGTCGCAGGATCGTCTGGAAGCCGACATTCTGATTCTGCTCGCAGGTGTCGTCGCGGAAGCGATCCACTCCGGCTCACACAACTGGACCGGCGCAGCGCTGGATCTGCAGTCGGTCCGTCGGCTGGCGGTGATGCGGAGTGGTCAGGGGCAGGCTGAAAAACTGACACGCCGACTGTTGGCAAAAACCAAACATCTGCTGCAGCAAACGCGAAACTGGAACGCGGTCGATCAGATTGCTGCCGAACTTCTCGAAAAGAAATCGATCAGTGGCCGCTCCGCCCGGCACTACTTTGAACAGACAGCCAAATGAGAATTCCCTGAGAAACGTCAGCGCACGAGACTGAAGTTCACGGACATCTGAGCTAATATCGACAGGTCCTTGAGTAAGCAGGGAGGCAGGAGTTTCTTTGTTTAACGACAAGCAGGAGGCGTCGGCGGCGATGGGGCACGCGGTCGCCTGAGGCTTGTCGTTAAACGCGTTACGTCAAATCACTTTTACCCCACTGCTGATCGGATGTCTTTCCGATCAAAAATCCAGCACCGGAACTGAGTTATGAGCCTGCAACTGAGCGATTCGCAACGGGATCGATTTCGCCTCACGGGCGTGATCGCGGTGATGGTCGTCGATGATCCCGCTCGGGCGGTCAGCCTGGCGAAAGCGTTGCTCGACGGCGGCGTGGATATCATGGAACTGACGCTGCGAACGTCGCAGGCACTGGATTGCCTGTCCGCCATTGTAAAACATGTCCCGGAAATGCTGGCCGGGGCCGGCACGATTCTGTTTCCGGAGCAAGTCGATCAGGTTGTGCAGGCCGGAGCGGCATTCGGTGTGGCTCCGGGGACTAACCCGGTGGTCATTCGCCGAGCTGATCAGCTCAACCTCCCCTTTGCTCCAGGTGTCGCGACTCCGACGGATATTGACGTCGCCGTCCAGGCGGGATGCCGACTGTTGAAATTCTTCCCGGCAGAACCCAGCGGTGGTCTGAACATGCTGGCCAGCATCAAAGCCCCCTATGCACATCTGGGATTGCAGTACATTCCCCTTGGCGGCGTCACGACGAGCAATTTATCCGCCTGGTTAACGGATCCCGATGTGCTGGCCGTCGGCGGATCATGGCTGGCCAGGACGGATGCGATTGAATCCTCGCGCTGGAATGAAATCACTCAGACGTCCCGTGAGGCTCGTGAAATCGTCCGGCGGGTTCGCGGAACGCAGGGACCACATTGATTGCCAGGCGAGCCAACAACGCTTTGTCGCCGACCACCGGCTAATTTCTGCAATCGTTTCAGGATGAATCGCATTCATAGCGATCAATGTGCGACGCGCACTCAATTTGTCGTTGAGCCGAAAAATCGAGTGTAGGAGAATGATCGT
>JAYTAK010001441.1:0-12302 GCA_043737515.1 Candidatus Kuenenia sp.
AGCAATCCCAGAATCACGCCGATCAGGCCACCGCTGCCTGCCAGCACCATAGTCTCGGTCAGGAACTGTGCCGTGATATCGCTCTGCTTGGCCCCCAGCGCACGGCGAATGCCGATTTCCCGGGTTCGCTCGGTGACGGTCGCCAGCATGATGTTCATAATGCCGATGCCACCAACGATCAGACTGATGGCGGCGATTGATCCCAGCACAACATTGAAAATGACTTTAATCTGTTCGGCTTGTTTGAGCAGCTCCTGAGGCACGACGACACTGTACTGGTTTGGATCCTTGTGATTCTGAGCAAGGCTCTCGCGAATGACTGCGGCTGTGGGGACCACCTGATCCTTGTCGCTGATCCGCAGCGTGATCTGGTTCAACTGGACTTCTTCAGCGCTGAAGGAACCGGTGCGACGATCGACGTCCAGATCGCCCATGCGCACACGCATGGTTTCCAGTGGAATATAGATGTCGTTGTTGTAGTCCTGCCCGGACATACTGCCACCGATGGCGGCACTGGCTTCCCGCGATTCTGTGACACCCACGATCATGTAGCGGCGATCCGCAATCTTGACCGTTTTGCCCAGCGGGTCTTCGTACTGAAACAACGCTTGCGCCGAACCTGCCGCAAGCACGGCGACATTATCTTTGGTGCGCCGGTCTTCGTCGGTAATGAATCGCCCCTGCGCCATGTTCAAATGATTGACGTCGCGATAGTCCGCCGTGCAACCGACGATCCGGCAATTCAGTTCGCGATGCAGATAGCGGCACGGTTTGGTCAGTTCGCGAATCGGAATCGCCTGCTCCACCGTCGGAATTGTGCGAGACAGCAGATCGTAGTCGGCCCGCAGCAGGCCATACCTCAGCACAAACGATCCTGGTGCCTGACTGCCGGCGGTTTCACGCGGCGGTTTGACGCTGCGGACGATGATGTTCGTGGCTCCAAGTTTCAGCACTTGTTCCTGAGCCTGTTGACTGGCCCCTTCGCCGATGGCCAGCATCGCGATTACGGAGAACACGCCGAACACGATTCCGAGCATCGTGAGGCCCGACCGCAGTTTGTGCAGCATCAGGCTTTTCAATGCCAGTTCGATGGTTCGGAGAAGGTTCATCATGGGTCGAGTTTAGCTTTGCAGAGATGTGGGTTTAAGCGGGGAATGATTGTTGATGATGTTGAATGTGGGAGTCTCAGTCGGCGGAGCGACTGAGCTACGTAGGCGACGTCGCTCCGCGACTCGCATTCTGTGGGACCTGTGATCGAAAACAATGCCTTGTGGCTAATCAGACAGATGTTACTTTGCAGAGATACGGGTTTAAGCGGGCAATGATTGTTGATGATGTTAAATATTGGAATCTCAGTCGGCGGAGCGACTGAGCTACGTAGGCGACGTCGCTCCGCGACTCGCATTTTGTGGGACCAGTGATCGAAAACAATGCCAAGTGGCTAATCAGACAGATGTTACTTTGCAGAGATGCGTGTTTAAGCGGGCAATGATTGTTGATGGTGTTGAATGAGGGAATCTCAGTCGGCGGAGCGACTGAGCTACGTGAATTACCCAGGAAATATACCTTCACCGGCAACAACACCGTCTCGCATAAAGATACGGCGCTTGGCCAGTTTGGCGACGTTGGGTTCGTGTGTCACCATGATGATGGTTCGGCCTTCGCGATTCAGTTTGCACAACATCTCCATGATTTCATGTTCAGTTTTTGAGTCCAGATTTCCGGTGGGCTCGTCGGCCAGAATGATTTCCGGGTTATTCACCAGAGCCCGTGCGATCGCCACGCGCTGCTGCTGACCGCCGGATAGTTGAAACGGCCGATGGTCCATGCGGTCAGCGAGTCCCACCATTTCCGCAAGATGTTCGATCCACTTTTTTTCTTTGGTTCCGATCGAAGGATATCCGGCCCGATAATGCACCGGGACTTCGATGTTCTCCAGAACTGTGTACTGCGGAATCAGATTATAGGACTGAAAAATAAAACCGATCATTTCATTGCGGATGGCGGATAACTGGTCGTCGGAAAGAACAGAGACGTCCTTCCCGCCGATGATGTATTTTCCGTAAGTCGGACGGTCGAGGGCTCCCAGCAGATTCAGAAGCGTACTCTTGCCACTTCCGGACGACCCCATGATGGCCACGAAATCGCCCTTTGGAAAGTCAATCGTGACGCCACGCAGGGCTTCGACCGTGACTGTTCCCAGCAGAAAGTGTTTCTTCAGATCCAGGACTTGAGCAGCCAGTTCCATATGAAGTTTTTTCGATACGACGAACAAAGCGATGATGCGTCTTCGCATTCCGCGAGACTTGATTTTCAGGTAGGCCGGACCAAGCGAAGCGTAGTCCCGGCAATTGGCCGACCTGCCGGAACAGCGCTCCGCTTGGTCCGGCCTACAGTTGCAGCCCCAATTCGTTGGCTTGACAAACCACTCGCCTAAGGACCCTTACCCTGACCACGCTGCTGAAATGCCTGCTGCATTTCTTCCAGAGTCATCTTTCCGTCGCCGTCCTTATCACTGCGATCAAAGAATTCAGGGCGCGGATGTTCATCCTTTGTAACGCTGCCGTCTTTATTTTTGTCCATGCCTTCGAACATCGTTTTGGGATCCGGCATTCCGCCAGGAGCACCGCCACCAGGTCCACCAGCACCAGGTCCGCCACCTTCCGCTTGTTTTCCTTCTCGTCCGTCGCTGCCCGGCCCTGCTCCGCCTGAACCGCCGCCCGGTGCAGCACCACCCGGCCCGGCCGCGCCACGACTACGTTCCGGCGTGTCCAGCTTCTCGCGATTCGCTTCGACTTCGGCAGACAGTTTCGCCTCCAGCGCACTCAGTTCTTTTGAGAAGTGCGTGCGTGGATTCATGATCACAAATTCCCCCTCAGCCACGCCATCCAAAATCTCCATGTACTCGTCATTGGTATCGCCGATCTTAAGTTCGCGGCGTTCGGCCTCACTGCCCACGACGACGAACGCAAAGTAATGACCAGACGTAGAAATGACGGCCTGAATTGGAATCTGCAGGACCGGCTCTTTACGATCCTCAACGATGATCCGGCATTCAGCGTTCATGCCCGGTTTGAGCATTCGCACTCGTGCAATGTCATCTTTGATTTCAACGGCCGTTTCGTATTCTTTCAGATCGGTATTCGGCCAGCTCCCCGGCGTGGGTACCGACGCCACGGTTGCCAGCACACCTCGATAAGGTTGCCCGGGAAGTGCATCCACTTCGATTTCGACCGGTTGTCCAACCACGATACGACTGATTTTCGATTCATGAATGCGGGCATCAATTTTCATGTTTTCGACGTCGGGCAGATTGATAATCGCTTGCCGCTCACGCACAGCAGCGCCTTCTTCGATGACCACTGGTTCACTACCGCGTGAGTTATTCTGTGAAGCGTAGACCACTTCGCCTGCCTGCGGTGCCACCAGGCGACAGGCCTGAATCTGCCGCTTGAACAGATCCCACTTATCCATCTCGACACTGTAAGTCAGTTTGGCGGCCTCGAGTTCCGCTTTTAACTGTGTCATCATGGCTTCGCCTTCTTTTCCCGCCCGAATTGTTTCCTGTTTGGAATCGTCGGCGGCCTGCTGCAGTTCGATCATCTTGCGCTCGCGCATGAAATCCCGGAGCACCTTCCGCTTGCCTTTGTTCACGCCGAGCACGATGAGTGAATTGGTAACCGCGAGCCTCGCAGTTTCCAGTTCATTGACATTGCTGTAACCAAGCCGAGCCTGACCACGGACCTTGTCGTACTTTTCCATGTTCATCGACAACTCTTCTTCGTTCTTTTTTATATCACCCTCAATCGTTGCGACTTCCAGGTCGTATTCACCATCGGGTGCCTTGTATTTGTTCAAGTCCAGATCGGCGAGTTTTTCGAGGGATTTGGCGGTGCCCACGGCACTGGAGTTTGTCGTTTCCTGAATCTCGATATTGATCTCGGACTTTTCAACCAAAGCCTTCGCTGTCGTGACTTTGATCTGCTGCTCTTTTTCTTTTTCCACAAGCGTTGACGAATCCAGTTCGCAGACCACGTCGCCGGAGATGTAATCGAACCGCCGAACTGCCTGTCGATCTTTGACGAGGATTTCCGAAAACTCACCCAGTGAGATTTCATAAATCTTTTCTTTGCCGTCTTCAGCTCGCAGCTTAATCGTCTTGGAAGATTCTGATGTGGAATCCATGAACTCCACGACGCCGTCGAATTCGGCGATGGCCGGTGCGTTGACGCGACTGCCTTCCGGGACGAGCATGATAATCGTGGTGCTGCCCTCCACGCGGTTGCTCAGGACCGAATTCTTCATGCTGTCCACGGTGCCGTTTTCCGTGATCAGAATTCGGAACGGACCTTTTTCAGCCTTCTTCAGAATATACTGTGAGTTCAGCGTCGGCTTGTTCATGCCCATCGCGGACAACAATTTGTTGCGCGAATACGGCACCGCATAAGCTGCGACCGCAGCGACGATCGTCAGCAGCAACAGGATAATGATCGGGGACTTGCCGGAGCGCGTGCGTGGAAAAGATCGGAGCATCCTCAGAGACCTTCTTTTAGTTCTGTGGTTGCGAATTGGGAGGAACGACACCGGGAGTCATTGCAGGAGGAACAAAATCACCATCATCCTGCACATCGTTCAACTGCAGATACCATGAATCGTTCCAGACTCCGCGAGGATCAAGCTGCATGATACCCATGTCGCGAAAGATGTTAAGCCGATTTGTCTCATAAGTGATCCAATCCTGAACAAGTGAGTTTTGCGCACTCAGGACCGAATTCAGTGCCTGCAGGAGGCTCAAAGCGTTGTTTTGTACGGACGATGCGGCCTGCAGCGACGCGCTGTCGTACTGCAACGCAGCGTTTCTGACGGTTGTACGGTCGATTTCCAGGCGGTATTCCTGAACCTGCAACTGACGCCAGCTCTGGCGGATGTTCTGTTTGACCTGATCTTCGAACAGCATGTAGGTGCGTCGCTGCCGCTGATAATCGACCAACTTTGTGCGGTAGTCGTTCCGCTGGTCAATCTGATCCAGAGGTGTGGTGAACGCCAGACTGGCCGAGTTCGCTGGCCCGCCGTTGTTCTTCCCCAGACCTTTATTGCCCTCGAACGTCAGGTTCAATACCGATTCAAGGCTGTTGGCGGAGATCTCCACCTGCCTGCGAAAGTCCATCACTTGTGCACGGCTGTTCATGAGATCGTGGCGATTTTCCAGTCCGATCTCCACGACCTGCTCAACGTCAGGAAACTCCTGCGAGTCGGACAGGGCAAACCGATTGATCGCGATGACCTCAACCCGCAGGCCCGCCTGAATGACTTCCAACTGCTGCGCCAGACGCAACATGTATTCGTCCCGCAGGATTCGGGATCCGTCACGAACTTCGGACAGGAATGAATCTACCGTGTATGTGTCTGCGGCCTTCCTGGTGCCTGAGCGTGGCAGGTCACTCCAGCCGTCCGGTAATTCCGAGTTTTCAATCATGCCGTTGGAATCACTGTCGAGCTTGTTAAGGATGCCGTCCAGACTCTCGACATCAATCAGTTGCACCAGCATGTCTAACTGATCGGACCCATACAGAAAGTCTCGCTCCGTTCGCCCGAACGTGCCTGAGTCCTTTTTGAAATTCTTCTCAAGACGCGTACGTTCCTCTTCACTGCGGAAGTAGCGTTGACCCGGACGACTGGCTCTCCAGTCATCCTTTGTGGCATCCAGCAGGTCCTGGACTTGCTGGAAGTCATTCTTCAACACACTGATCCCGGTTTCTCGAAGCTCGTCCCGCAATTCAGCCAGTCCATTCAGATACTGTTTAAGTGTCGCAAAGTCCGGCGCTGGATCGGCCTGGTTTTCACCAAGATCCGGCAGAAGTTTTTCCCCCAGTTGTTTTTGAATGTCTCGCATCCTGCGTTCAAGGTCAATCAGATCCCAACTGATCAGTTCAAAAGGACCGAGACCACTCTCGTTAATCTGCAGTTCGACGTTTGGCGGCAGGCCCAGCAGAATCTTCAGGTTGTCCAGCTGATCAGCCAGCTGTCGTTTGCTGTTGGCGAGGGTCGCCTGCGCTTGGTTGAGGGTGTTGAGGAGCTGGTACGACGCAAGGCCGGTCGCGTCCTGATTCTTCAGACCAATCAGTTCCTGGACCGCCGCAGTGTATGCTTCGTCGTTTGAGAGACTCAGTATCCGTTGTTGATCTTCCACTGAGAGTGGTCCACTCCATTCGAGCCAAAGACCGTCATACTTGAAGTGAGATTTCAGGTCATCCGGGATGACCAAAACCTGCAGAAAGTTTTCCAGTTTTTCGTGAACGACACCTGCGATGCGTGAGTCGAGCGCTTTTTGCTTTTCGTACTGCTCTTCCAGTTGGCGAATGTTATTTATTTGGTTCAGAATGATCTGCCGCTGCTGCAGCAGACTCAGATAGGCAACTGAAACCTGCACGAACAACGTCTGCCGAAATCGTGCCACCGTGCGTGCATCGTAGAGAACGTTGCGTTCAGCCTGAGTCAATGGTTCAAGCGCGATCTTGCGACCCGCTTTGAACAACAACGGCTGCGTAACGCTGTATCCGATGCTGGGTGCGGTGTTACTTGCGTTCTGACCGAAAGCCCAGGTGACCGTGTTCGCGAGTTCCACCGCCAATTGGCCACCCGCAGGAAGCAACTGGCTGACTCCGAATTTCTGAGTGGAACTGCCTCCAGCTCCAGGTCTTGAAAGTGGAGCATTGACCGACGCGCCAGGTTCAGTTCCGGTAAGCCCCAGAAAACGCACTCCCAGTGCATAGCGTTGCTGCGTGAGCGCCAATGCACTGAGGTACAAATCTTCAAGATTGCTCTGATAATCGCGACTGTGAATATAAGAAAGATCAACCAGTTCAGGCAGTGAGACTTTGACCAACTGCACCTTCGAATGCCCTTTGACGGGATCCATGCAGTTCATGTCGATGCCGTACGAATCCAGCCAGTTCGGATTCTCGATCGCGAAAGAGGTGCCCAGCTTGTGCCAGCTCTTATAGCCTTTACGCCCATTGACGCGGTGCATGAATTCGTGCGCTGCCGGATCGTCCGGCGGAAGCGGTTCTTTGTCCGGATCATAAGGATCATAAAAGCGACTACGCTGATCAGGTGTCAGATCAATGCGTGGAAGTTCCCAGTGAGGATTATTCAGTTTCTCACCAATCGCGTTGTACGAATCCTTGTCAGCCTGCTTACGCCAGAATTGGCGCGAACAGCCGGACAGCGATGAAATTCCCATCGCTCCCAGAATCAGCCACGTCATGTATCGGCGTGTTGTGAGTTGCATCGATTGCGCCAGCATCCTGCTGCTCTCCAGTATCCAGTAACCGCTGTCCCTCGGGCATTCGGGCATGCTTCGCTCAGATTTCTGCAGGTGAATCTTCGCGAAGCCCTTCAACGTGGATTCCTGCCGCGATGTGGAAGCCGGTGATGCTTCCGTGTTGCGAAATGCCGTTGTTGACGGCTTGAATCAGAAATCACAAGTTGCCAAGAGAATGTCTTGTACGGATACTTCCGGTTTCGACAGTTGCTCGTCCTGTGCTTGACTTGTCACCTGGTCTCACCAGCAGCGGCGGCAGAATCGCTACACGCCGCGCGAGCAGACTGATACCACCGACAGAGCCGGTCCCGTGCGTCGGATCGGAGTTATCGGTACAATCGCTACAGATTCACGCATGGCTGTCCACGCAGTCCACGATGATCGTCAAAGTAGGTCCTTTCTGCCGGAAAGGACTGTGTCTGGTAGGTCCTTTCTGCCGGAAAGGAATTTCAATTGGCCGTAAGGTGAACTGCCGTGGGTCGCACATCCGCCCCACGTCGCCGCGTGGCTCTTTCTTGCCACCCCGTCTGGTCGCTGGTCGCGGCGTGGCCGCGAAGTCCTGCTCGGCAAGAAGGACCTACCGAAATCCGCGGCTGCACCGCCTGAAAGCCCGTCCAGGTGCTCGATTCGCGCCAGCCTGCCTGCCCACTACACTGTCCGGCTTGTGCAGCAGTTACAGCAAGCGGGAGCTAAGTACGTGGAAAGAAAATGGACGTTTCACCCTCACGATGAGGCAGGAATTCGTCGCTTGAGCGGCCAGTTGAGAGTTTCTCCCCTGCTCAGCCAGGTGCTGATCGCGCGCGGTTTCTCGCAGGTGGATTCTGCCAGGGCATTTCTCGGCGCGAAACTCAGTGACCTGCACGATCCGTCGGAACTGCCTGGCATTGATGCCGCAGCCGATCTGATTGTGCAGGCGATTCAGGACAAACGCCGCATCACGATTTACGGAGACTATGATGTCGATGGCGTCACGGGCACCAGCATTCTGTGGCATTGCCTGCAACTCAGCAACGCCACGGTTGACTACTACATTCCCTGTCGCCTGGAAGAAGGCTACGGGCTGAACAACGCCGCTCTGCAGCAACTACATGAAGAGGATCCAAAGCGACTGGTCGTCTCTGTGGATTGTGGCATCGCGAGTGTCGAAGAAGCCGCCATGGCGAAATCGATCGGTCTCGATCTGATCATCACCGACCATCACCACATCGGATCGCAGCTTCCCGATGCGCTGGTCCTTGTGCATCCGCGCCTGCCAGGATCCACGTATCCCTTTGGTGAACTCTGTGGTGCAGGAGTCGCGTTCAAACTCGCCTGGGCCATCTGCCAGCGACTGGGCGACGGAAAAAAGTCCAGCCCGCGGATGAAGGAATTCCTCAAGCAGGCCGTGGGACTGGCGGCGCTCGGAACGGTCGCCGATGTCGTCCCGCTGCTGGGCGAAAATCGCGTCATCGTGCGTTACGGTCTGCAGACAGTGCGCGAACAGTCCTCGCCGGGCATGAAAGCCTTGATGCGCGTGGCAGGTCTGTACGACAAGCCGGAACTGCGGGCGGATGATATCGGTTTTGGGCTGGGGCCGCGGATCAATGCGGCTGGTCGACTCGGGCAGGCGCGCCTGGCTGTGGAATTGCTCACGACGGAAAACGTCGAACGCGCCGATAAGCTGGCAGAGTATCTGGATACGCTCAACAACAATCGCAAAACCGTCGAGCGGCGTATTCTGAAGCAGGCCAGAGAGATGGTGGCAGAAAATCCGGCATGGGAGCAGCACAAGACGCTGGTGCTTGCACATCACGACTGGCATCCCGGCGTGATCGGGATCGTTGCCAGTCGCGTGACCGAAGAATTCGGAAAGCCAACGGTTCTGATTGCCCTGCGCGACGACGGCACCGGTCAGGGGTCCGGCCGTTCATGGGCGGGCTTTGATCTGTACTCTGGGCTGGAATCCTGCCGGGAACATGTTGTCAGCTTCGGAGGTCACAAAGCGGCTGCCGGCGTGAGGCTGAAAGGGACTGCCGTGAGTGCGGTGCGTGAAACACTGGCGGCATGGGCAGCGGAGAATTTTCATCCGACGGCAACGGACACGGAACTGCGAATCGATGCCGAAGTGCTGCTGTCAGAGGTCACATTTCCCGCCGTACGCGAACTGGAACGCCTGGGCCCGTTTGGTCAGGAGAATCCTCCGCCGCGTTTTGTGGCATCGCGCGTTGAGCTGGCGGAACCACCGAAGACGATGGGGGAGGGTGACCGACATCTGGCGATCAAAGTCCGTCAACAGGGAACCACGATGCGCGGCGTGGCGTTTGGCCGAGGTGACTGGGCCGAACAACTGCGGTCAACGGTCGGGCCAATCTCCGTGACATTCGCACCGGTGATTAACACGTTCAATGGCTTCAACAAAGTGGAACTGCATCTGATCGACTGGAAACCAGCCGCGTCGGTACAACAAGCGGCCGGTTAGGACCGTTGCGGAATTCAGTGTCGTCTTTCGCTCCGCGAAAGCCACGCATCTTTCCTGGCGCATCACTGGCTTCGCCGCCGTGTCTGGTGCGAGCCGACGGAGCGGCTCGCCTACGTAGGTTCGCCGGTCCGTCGGCGGAGCACGAAGCTACGAGATGTCGCTCGAAACGGTTCGAGGGCTCTCAGCTTTCGTCGGTCGCATTTGGCAGAAACCGGCCACCGCTCATGAACATGCCGTTGTCGCAGGGCGAGCACCATTCGACACGGACGTTGTACTGGAACTCGCGGGTTTCGCTGGCCATGCGGACGATGACATCGCCTGGCGTGACCGCTCCGCGATGCAGCATCCCGATGCCCGTGCGACTGATTTCACGCGTCATGGCCGCAATCGTGTTGCCACGCTGCGTGCGAATTTCTGCCGGCACTGACAGTTCAAGGCGCTCGTTCGTGCGGCTGTTCGAAGTATTCACCTTCCCGATGCTCTCAAGGATTCGGCGAAGGTCATCGATCGTAGGACGGCTCCAGGGATCGTGCGTCATCAGAAAACTCCTGCTGCGATTCCGGCGACGCGGAATAGTTGACCAGCGGCTGTATGTCGTTGTGCTGCCGAGCGACCACAAGAAAGTCGCGGCTCATAACGCCAACACTACGTCGCAACTGGGCACTCCGCCGAGAGTCCTCAACAGAATTTGGGGGTACTGCTACCCGTTTGCAGGTCGGCCATTCACACTCAGAGGTTTTGTACGGCTTGGCGCGAACAGCAGAGCGATGACGATTATGCCGCCGATGAGCAGCAGCCAGTTGCGTGTCGAAAATGACTGCACAAGCCCCGGTCGAGCTGCTGCGGATGCAGCTTCGCTGTCGGAATCCTGCTCGGAAACCGGTGCAACCGGAGCCGCAGTGAACTGAGGATCGTCCGACGCCGACGTTTCGTTCGTAGCTGCATGAATGATGCCTCCAGGTTGAACAGATCCATAATCTGCTGTAACGATTCTGCGGTCGCCGGAAAACACCGATGCGTTACTCAGACGAATATCCGCATTCTCCCCGGCCAACTCATCATCGCCTTCGACATCTCCGGCCGATGCCGCTGGTACACCGAACGCTGCGTTGTGCATGGGCACTTTGCTGTTTCGTGAGTTGCCAGCCAGACTACGAGCAAAGGCATTCGCAACATCACCATGCGTGCGGTTGGACAGAGATCCTGGTTTCACATGTCGTGGAGCTTCTGTCTCGAATCCGTCCGGATTCTCTGACGCCTGCGACCAAGCATTCCTGGAATCGGCCGGGCGATCCGACGACTCTGTACGATGCGCAAACGCAGGATGCTGGAGTTGAGTCGTCTTCCGAGCTGCGGCGGCTCCGAAAAGTGCTTCTGCGTCAGCCACATTGATGTCCAGCGCGGAAGCCTTTTTCTTTGGACTCCGCGTGGCCGTGTGTGTCGCTTCCGATTCAGCTTGGCCAGCGACACTGCCCTCGGTCCCCAGCAACTGATCAAACGCGGAGAGCGAGTCTCCTGATTTCTCAACCATCGCGGTGTTGAGTTTTGAATTCTTCAGAGGACTCACATCGGCGTTACGGCGAAAACGGGATTTTTCCCCTTCGAGGTCAGGATCGGCGGTCAGAAGATAGTCGAACTCACTGATTTGCCGATCCGCAATGTCGGACACTTCACGTTGCTTTGCTTCAGCCTTTGTGGCCGCTTTCTGCCGCAGATCTTTCCCGGTCGCAACTGCGTCATTTTCGATCTTCGCCACGGCACCGACAGAGTTCAACAGAAAATGCTGTTCAAATCGTTTCGCCAGTGCGTTATCGTCATCCTCGTTATTGCTTTCGGTCGCAACGGCTTTTCGAGATGCCTCCAAAGCGACAGCGTCAGTGTCACTGTCTGTCGATTCTGTTTGATCCTTTTGATCCTTGCTCTTCCTGATACCAGCGCTGGTGCTTTTTTCGGATTTCGGCTGCGGGTCGGCTGCAATGACGAATTCATCGTCCGCCGCCTTCGACTTGTCGTCGGTCTTTGCAATCTTCTTATCGGATTTGGTATTGAGCGCCGCAGACTCTGCACGGTCGGCAGGTTTTTGTTCGTCGATCAGAAATGGATCGGGTTCGACCGAGTCACGCTTTGGAATCCCCCGACCCAGAAACCTTGAACTGGTGCCAGCATCTTCGGAGTCGGCATCCGAAGCAGCAGCGTCACTTGCAGCGTAGGTCTCTTCCTCCGTCGGGTCAGACTTGCCGAACGGACGCCAGGAAGCGAGTCGAGTCGCGATGGATGGTTTCTCAGCGTCCTCTTCGGATTCTTCCGTTGCGGCGACTGGTTGTTCTTCGGTTTGCAGTTCGTCGAGCGAATGATACCCGTCGGTCTCATTTCTCGTGAAGATATTCTTCAGGCCGCTTCCGGCACAGCCAACGTGCGTGGCCGCGAAGAATACAAACAGACTGCCGCAGACGAGTTTATGATGCTGAGCCATAGCATGCGCCTTCCAGAACTCGGACCTCACCCCAAAGGCGATTTTGT
>JAYTAK010001442.1:0-2311 GCA_043737515.1 Candidatus Kuenenia sp.
TCAAAGTGAATGATGACTCTGTCGTGCCAGGCAACAGGCGAACTGCCCGGTCCGTTCTGATGGTCGATCTTGAGTTTGTCATTTCTCCACAGCACAACGCCGCTCGTTCGATCAATCGCAGCCGTGCCATAGGTTCCAAAATGGCAATAGACCTTGTCGCCTGAGATTACGGGAGTCGGTGACGCATAACTGTTCAGAGAATGCTTCGGTTCCGGTTCTCCAACTTCGAACAGGTCGATCGTTTTCTCAATCGCGCCTGTTTCGCGGTTAATGCAGATCGCTTGCAGAGTCAGCGTGCCGACGACTTTCAGCCCGTCCGAATTCTTCAGCTTTGCCAGCCGTTCTTTTTCCTGTTCCGCCGTCAGTTCTTTTGTGATGGCGGTCGTCAACCAGACCTGATTGCCGGAGATGACCGGCGAGGAATGACCTTCGCCGGGAATTGCCGTTTTCCAGACAACGTTTTCCGTTTCACTCCATGTGATCGGCAATCCCGTCGCCGCCGAGTGACCTTGCCCCTCCGGCCCGCGAAACTGAGTCCATTCATCCTCGGCGAGAGCCGCATCACCGCCGAATAAGCAGTGGGCAGTGATCAGAACACACAAAAACCGTGAAACAAACGACATCAAGAACTCCCAGATCATTCCCACGATGCGCACCAACGAGCCAACGAGGCTCACCTGTATAATGGAAGACTCGCGAAAAATCCAGAGAGACCGCGCTGTCTGCCACGGTCGGCCAATGATTGACGATGCTTACTGTAGGGTGTGACAAGCAACGCGCCGGCACACCGAATCACAGACATGGTGTGCCCGCGCTGCCGCTTGTCACACCCTGCAAATGCACCAACTGGCCAGCAGGGGATGCATATGCTGGCCCGCTTCCAATCTGCATGCTCAAAGATCAGAATGCTGATGCGTAGGTTCCTGCGATATCAATCTTCCCGTGAGATCTGCCGATGCGTTGCTTTGTCTTCCTGTTGGTTGCTGGTGGCTTCTGGATTAACGACACGTTGTCGGCGGCGACGATCATTCATGCCGGGCGACTGATCGATGGTCGCAGCGATGAACTGCAGACCGAAATGTCGATCGTGGTTGAGAATGGCAGAATCACGGAAGTTGTTTCGGGCTTCCTCAAGCCTGCAGAGAGTGACAAGCTGATTGATCTCAGCGAATACACGGTCATGCCGGGGCTGATGGATATGCACACGCATCTGATGGGCCAGCATTCGAAGGATTCGTACACCGAGAAATTCTTCATGGAAGAATCCGACTACGCTCTGCGATCAACGATGTTCGCTCGCGCGACTCTGATGGCGGGCTTCACGACGGTTCTTGATCTGGGCGACAACGGGATCAATTCCGTATCACTGCGAAAGGCGATCAGCGAAGGCTGGATCATCGGGCCACGGATTTACACGGCCGGCAAGTCCATTGCCACAACCGGCGGACACGCGGATCCCACCAACGGGCTCAAGGGCGACTATCGGCGTGACGCCGGACCGCTCGAGGGCGTCATCAATGGTGCGGACGATGCGCGCAAGGCCGTTCGCCAGCGATACAAAGACGGTGCCGATCTGATCAAGCTGACTGCGACCGGTGGCGTGCTGAGTCTCGCCGCGAGCGGACAGAATCCTCAGTTCACGGACGAGGAACTGAAAGCCATCGTCGAGACCGCCAAAGACTACAACATGGTCGTGACGGTTCACGCTCATGGAGCCGAAGGGATGAAGCGGGCGGTTCTGGCAGGAGTGAATTCGATCGAACATGGAACCTACATGACCGACGAAATCATGGAACTGATGAAAGAACGCGGCACGTACTTTGTGCCGACAAACATGGCCGGCGAATGGGTGGCGAAGAAGGCTGAGGAGCCTGGTTACTTTCCTGAAATCGTGCGTCCCAAAGCCGCTGCGATCGGACCAGCCATTCGTGAAACGTTTTCGAAAGCCTACAAGGCCGGAGTCAAAATCGCCTTTGGCACCGACAGTGGTGTGTCGCCTCACGGTGAGAACGCGCATGAGTTCGAACTGATGGTCGAAGGCGGAATGCCACCGATGAAAGCCATTCAGTCGGCGACTTTGGAAGGCGCTCGATTGCTGCGAGTAGAAGACAAACTTGGAACCGTCGAAGCCACCAGACTGGCCGATCTTGTTGCCGTTCAGGGCAATCCGCTGGACGACATCAGTGTCATGCGAAACGTCGTGTTTGTGATGAAGGAAGGCGAAGTTTACAAGGAGCCGTGAAGAACCAGTAGGCCGGACCAAGCGCAGCGCCGTTCCGGCAATTGCCAGACACCTGCCGGAACGGCGCTG
>JAYTAK010001443.1:0-5345 GCA_043737515.1 Candidatus Kuenenia sp.
TAACGATCGCGGCGAACCACCAATAGCTCTGCCAGATCAAAGTTTCCGATTCCACCACCCGGCCGCTGCTGAGCGGGCTCAGCAGTTCCGGCAGCCGACTCATGTCTTCCTCCCGCAGAAACACGCCGCCGGAAGCCACTGCCATCTGTTTCAGCAGTGGCTCGTTGGCCGCCGTCTCAGTCATCTCACCGGATTCCGGCGGCAGCACGACAAAACGGCTGCGGGCTTTCAACGCGGACTCGCTGTACCCCGACGCTCGAACAGACACTTCGTATTCACCTTCCGGCAACGCATCAAAGCGACCGCGATAAATTCCAGGCACATCCGCGTCCGCATTCAGACTGACGGTGGAAACGATGCGTCCATCTTTCCAGACAAGCGCATCGGCGGTGGCGTTGAGCGCGGGCTTGCCATCGAGCCCCAGCAGGCGAACCCGCACATCGACCGACGCGCCGAAGTCGTAACGGACCGATCCGGTATCCAGCGACACGTACTCATCACTGACGGCAAACGGACGCGGCATCACGTACTTCGCCAGTTGATTCCAGATGCGCTGATGCCATGTGTCGGCAACCTTGTAACGCCAGCGCCAGGTTTCGTCGAAAGCCAGGTAGAGAACCCGGCCCGCTCCGAAGGCCCGAGTCACCATCGCCGGTCGCTGTCGACCATCGACATTGACTTCGACCAGCACTTCCGCCCCCGGCAGCGCGTCAACCGCCACCAGCGTGTGCGGTGCGGGAAGTTCGGTCCAGAATCGGCGATTCTGCTGTTCATCGACCGCCAGATTCAGAGCACTCTCGGAAGCCCCTTTGTCCGTCAGTTGAAGCGCCGTGGGTTTTGACGCGATGGTTTCCGGAAGCCATTCGACGGGGAGCAGACTGCCGAGATTCGTGTCTGCCAGCCGACGAAGTGTGCCTCGCTGTCCATCGATGAACACGATACCGCCGCCACGGATTTTAACAAACTCCTGCAGCCATTCCAGGTCCTGCGCGGTGAACAGGTCCGGCGAAGCTTCACCAAAGATGATCATGTCATAGTCAAATAATGCGTCACGCGTCGTGGGAAACTGACCATCCTGATCGCCGCGCCGCAGCACCGCATCATCTGTGCCCGCACCGGCGATGATCGTGTTCACCGACCATTGCTCATCGCGTTCGAACACGTTGCGCAGATACCGCGTTTCCCAGCGGGACCGACCATCGATGATCAGCACTTTGTAGCTGGAAACAATTGCCGCCAAACGCATCGTGCGTTGATTGTTGTCGGTTTCCGATTCCTCCGGCAGCGGAGCGATCGCCGCATCAAACGCCAGCGGCACGGCGTGCTGTTTGATGTCGGATGCAAACTGAGCACCAAGTCGAGTCACCAGTTCGTCAATCGCAAATTCGAACTCGATGCGTCGTTCGGGCACGTTCTGAGTCAGCAACTGCTGCTGCCACAGGACCTCACCTTCATAGCTGATCTGAGCCACAAACGGTTTGCCCGCCGGCATCTGATCGCGAACAATCATGACTCCGCGAACCTTGTCTTTCTGAAAGACCAGGTCTGGATGCTCCAGCCCGACCACCGCCAGATCAGATGCCTGTTGAGACGCTCCCACGGAGACGCTGTAAAACGCGACGCCCTGACTCCCCAGCACGCGGGCTGTCTGCAACGGTGACGGACCGGTATTGTGCTGGCCGTCAGTGAGCAGCACAACAGCCGTCTTCGGTTGCGGCGATGCGTCTGTGGATTCAGTCGTTGACGCCGTCGCCTTCTGGGTCGCCGCAATACCGCTGCTGAGATCGGTGATGTTGGAAAACGTTTCGATCGCTGGAAGTGGATTCTGTGTTGACGCAGCGGCATCCTGAGATGACAGGCTGGAAGCCTGTTCCACGGTGTCCTGCATCGTTGCTGCTTCCCCGGACAGAGTCAGCACTTCAACGTCATGCTGTTCCCGCAGCGTGGCAAGGATTTTCGCTGATGACTCCGACAGTCCCAGTTCCGCTCGTCGCCAGCGAGGTGTTTCATCAAACATCGCCAGTGCGGATTGAATGGATTCATCGCCCGAGTTAACGATGTCGTTGATGGAATCATCGAAGGCTTTCAGGATCCCGATCTCGATGGATTCGCAGACGCCTGACAGCGCTGTGAGTTGAGTGACGGCCGCATCCCGGTCGCCGTCGATACCGGAGGCTGCGGATTCCAGCGGTTGCCACAATTCCGTCGTGAATCGGTCGGCAACCGTCGTCGGCAACTGCGGCTGCAGTGATTTCAGACGCCCCTGAAACGTCTCGACCACGGCGCGGATCGCGGCGGGATCCGGAGTTCCGGGAGGGCGAAGCTCCTGCTGCGCCGCCAGCCCATCCGTAAACTCACGGCGGGCATCTGCCAATTCATCCGCCAGCTTCAACAACGTCGCATCCACATGCCCGGCAGTCATCCAACCGAGCTGTTCTGCAATCATGAGCTTGCGACCGGTTGACATGTGACGATCCTGCATCGTCATGCTGCGAGACGCATCCAGATAGATTTTCACTCGGCCCAGTTCGCCGATGATGGTGCGGTGATGCAGCACCGGACCAGTCAGCACCATGATCCCCAGGAAGAACGCCAGCGAACGCAGCAGCGGCAGACACCACTTCAAACGCCGCGGCAGATCAAAGCTCTCACGACTGTAATACAGCCACGACATCGCACACACCATCAGCGCGAGCACAAGGCCCAGCCACAATGGAAGGTCGCCGACAAATCTCAGGCTTGTCATGTGCGGACCCTCGCAAAACGCTGTTGCAGCACGAGTTCCAGAAACATGAACGCCAGGAACACCGCCAACACGTACTTCCAGATTTCCTGACCGTGGCGGCGCAGCCGATCCTGTTCCAGATATTCCGCAGGTGACTTGATCAGCGTCGATGACGTGTTCTTCGCCAGAGATACCAGACCGGGCTCATCCAGACCGCTCAGGTTTGATTCCTCACGCGATGTTTCTGCGACGAAGTGCAGCGTCTCAGTCGATGGCATTGACATCGCGTACACACCGGGACGTTGAGTTCCATCGAATCGGGCGAGTTGCATTTTTCCCTGCGGCACTGTCTGCACCGTACGTCGCGAACCGTCGGGCGTCACGACGGACAGCGTCAGCGAGGACTCGTCGCCCGGCAACATCGCCACCGCCGCTTCTCCCGTCGTGATGTTTCGCGACGGCGAGATTCCGGACGCCATGGTCGTCACAAGCTGTTGCATCAACGGCACAAAGAAAGGCCGCATCGGCAGATCAGACCAGTCTGCGTCGCACGCTGTCGCCAGTTGCATCACGACACCGTCCCCGAAACGGCGTTCCACCAGAAACGGATCGCCATTGTCCAGTCGAGCCAGAGTCACCGTGCCTGCATTCGGGTCAATTTCAGAAAGCTCATGCCACTTGCGAATCTCAGCCGCAGACAGATCTCCATTCGCCGGTTCATTAAAGAACTCCAGTGCGGGATGGTCGAAGTGCTGGGCCACAACATGAGCACTCTTCCCCGCATCATCGATCTGCCCGCGTGGTGTACCAAAGGCTGCGGGGAGCAATCCGCTGCCTGCCGCAAACATCTGTTCGCGATACCAGGTCAAATCCAATCGATTTCCCGCGCAGACGAGCAATGCTCCGCCATCCTGCACGAACGCCGTCAGGGCAGCCAACTGAGCGGGCTCGAGCTTTGACACATTCGCCAGGACGACCACGCTCGTAGTTTTGAGTTTTTCTTCGTTGACGTCCTTGGCCTGGACCGTTTGAGTCTGCACAAGGTCCGCCAGTCGCACTCGTCCAAATGTGTAAGGCGTCAGAGCGATCGACAGGTAATCGGTTTCACTCTGCAGCGGCTGACCACTCGGATCACCGTCAACCAGCAGGACATTGATGCTGTCCCAGATTGTCACAGCGGCGGCATAGCGATTGTCGTCTGTCAGCGGATCGTCGGCGACAACTTCGACTTCCATCACATGCGAACCGGCTGTTTCAAAGGTACACGGAAACAGAACCTGTGTCGTCCCGTTCGGTCCCAGCGCAGTCTGCGACACGGAGGATTCTGCACCGTCAATCCGAAGTATGACACGAGCATGATCGATCGCGGTGACTCCGTGATTTTTCACGTTGGCGCGCACCGCCAGTTGCTGACCGACACCGAGCGCTCGCCGAGGAAACTCCAGCGAATCGACAGAGATATTTCCATCGACGGGCTTTCCAATGGGCAGCAGCGTGAGTTCCGGCCTGATGCTCATCGCTTCGACCTGTCGACCAATCGACTCCGCCGCATTCGCGCCGATGGCTTCCCAGTCCGCCGGTTGAAAATCACTGATGACAATCAACTCCCGCCGCGCGTGTTTCATGCCCGACAGAGTTGCCAGCGCTTCATCCAGCGACGCCTGCATGTCGCTCGCACCGTATCCCGCCGGAATCTGTTTGAGTTTGCGGATGACAGCTTCCGGATCAAACACCGGCTGATCAAACAGCGGAGTTGGCCTGCCGCCCGTTTGAATCACGGCCACTTCAGAACCTCGACTTGCCGCACCGATGATCGCACACGCCGCATCCACCGCGCTGTCAAATCGCGAACCGGAAGCATCTACGGTGTCCATCGAGTAACTCGTGTCCAGCAGAATCACCAGCGACACCGGCGCGTCACCTTCGAGCAGCCGGGAACCCGTGAGCACAGGTTTCGCGAGACACAGCGCCAACAGCACCGGAATGGCACAGCGCACGAGCAACAGAATAATCTGATCGATGCGGAACCGTTTGTGATTGACCTTGATCACCGATTCCAGCAGATGCATCGCCCCCCATTCGACCGTCCGAAAGCGACTGCGATTCAGGATATGAATGATCAGCGGAATCGCAAACGCCAAAGCGCCGAAAGTAAGAGCCCCGTTGAGGAACGTCATAGCTGTTCCTCCCGTCGCGTTCCGGTTGAACGAGCCTGCCCCTTTGCAGCTTCATGCGTTCCGGCCCAACGGGCAAACCGCATGTCAGCCTCATGCGTTCCGGCCAAACGGGCAATCCGGATGTCAGCCTCATGCGTTCCGGCCCAACGGGCAATCCGGATGTCAGCCTCATGCGTTCCGGCCCAACGGGCCAGCCCTATGTCAGCCCAGGGCAACGCCCTGGGTAATCGGCCCGCGAGAATTTCCAGCCCCAAAGGGGCGACCCTAATCCCACGCATAACGTTCATCCAGTTCAAGGCCATGCCGACGGCACAAGATGCGAAATTCTTCCTGAAACGTCATGCGATGGTGATGCTGTTCCTGTTCCTCAATGTACTTTCGAACCTGGGGGATGTTTGACTCGCTGACCGAAAAGGCACCGTAACCTCCCTGCCATGCGAAGG
>JAYTAK010001444.1:0-5344 GCA_043737515.1 Candidatus Kuenenia sp.
GGGAAGCTAAAGCCTGTGCGCCAACCTATACTCCTTGAATGTCATGGCAATCTCCTCCTGATCGGAACCGTAGTATGACACATCGACCATCTTCAATAGCCAGATTTTTTGTCGCTATCTCCATTTCCGCCTGTTCCGGGCACCTGGCGTATGGCTTCATTGATGAAGCAACAAAGCCGGTAATCACAGACGATGACGATCAGCATCTGCAGGTTGAAAAACTCAACAAGGAACTCATCGAATCGCTCACGAAACAACTCAAGCAGAAAGACCAGATTGATCCCGCCAACGCCGAGGCTGTGAATCAGTATTCTGCACGCGGCGACACGTTGATGTTCCTTGGAGAATTCGAAAAAGCGGAAGCTGACTACCTGCAGATGGTGAAACGGCAACCGGAGCTTGATGCGTCGCACTGGCGACTTGGAATCGCGATGTTCTTCGCGAATCATCCAGAGCAGGCAGCCGCCCAATTCGACAAATACAATTCCTTCGACAACGTGGACCGGGAAAATGGAATCTGGCGATACCTGTCGCATTACCGCGCGTTCGGTAAGGAAGAAGCAAGGCGGCAGTTGCTGCGATACGAAAAAGACGATCGACCTCCGTTTAAGGAAGTGTATCGTCTGTTCGACGGAAGCCTCACGGCGGAGGAAGTGCTGAAAGCCATTCCCGCCGATCTGCCAGCAGCGTCGCGGGACTCGCGCTTGTTCTACAGTCATCTGTATATCGGCATGAATCAGGTTGTCGAAGGCAGCACGGACGAGGCGAAACTCTCCCTGCGCATCGCCACACTGAATCCCTGGCCGAGGAAAGCCGGCTTCGGCCCCGACTACATGTGGCACATCGGTCGGCTGCAGTATCTGGAACTGCAGAAGGTGAAGACTAATCCGTAGTATGACTCCGTCAAGCTGGCCAGTTGGTGCCTCTGTAGGGTGTGACAAGCGGCAGGCATGTTTTCGGATTTCGGATTTCGGATTTCGGATTTGCGGCTTCGCCGCGTTAGGGATTAGTCCTTGTGCGTGTCGCACCATGCCTCCAGCCATCTCTGCGGAACACCGATCTGCCGGACTTCCACGCGACCAAGCCAGGGCAAAGCGTGTGGAAATCGGAAGCCGGCTTTTGTCGCCACGAACGTCACGGTCACGTCCGCCCGCACTGCCACGCCACATGGTATACCAGTATCGGCATCCAGTCCGGACGGCACATCGACCGACAGCACTCGCGCCGCGGATTGATTGATCGCCTCCACGATTTCAGGGTATGGACTGCGGAGTGTTCCACGAGTTCCAGTCCCGAGCAATGCATCGACAATCCAGTCGTCGGGTGTCAGACCGGCCAGCAAGGTTTGCATCGATTCTGCATTCGCTTCATGAACTGCGATGCCGCTTCGCTGCAGAAACTCAAAGTTGGACTGCGCATCGTCTGTCAACGACTTCCCGGCACGTACAAGATAGACATCGCTTTCAATCCCATTCGCCGCCAATTGGCGTGCCATGGCAAGACCATCGCCTCCGTTATTGCCGGGGCCACTTACAATCATGATTCTTGCACTTGGCTTGAAAGATTCCAGAACCTCACACGCCCCCCGCGCGGCGTTCTCCATCAATAACAGCCCGGTCATGCCCAATTCCCGGACGGCGGCAGCATCTATCTGGCGAATAAGCCGACTTGCAAGGTATTCCATTGATGGTTCTCAGGAAACGACTCCGGCGATTTACGGAACGACGGTGCCCCGATCTGTTTGAGTGTTTTACCGCATCCGCATAGACTCTGCATCTGCTCGAATGTTGCGGTGGCGATTTCCTGCGTCGCGCAACGATCTGCCTTACCTTTTTTCCTCCTGCATTGTTGATGAGTTCTCTGCGTGATTGACAGTTACAACGATCGCTGGGCCCTGATCACGGGCGCATCTTCCGGAATCGGAGCGGAGTTTGCTGCGCAGTTGGCGGGTCGCGGGATGCACTTGATTCTTGCGGCTCGACGCAAAGACAGGATGACTGAACTGGCGACGGAGCTGAATACCCGCCACGGGACGCGTTGTCATATCGTGGCGATTGATCTGGCCGACCCGGATGCAAGTCGTCGATTGTTCGAAGAAATCCGGCGACTGGAGGTCGATGTCGAATTGCTCGTCAACAATGCCGGCATCGGTCTCATTGGTCAGATCGAATCAACGTCGCCTGAGGATGTCCGCCATCTGCTCAACCTGAATCTGCTGACACTTGCCGATCTGACGTATCGCGTGCTGCCAGCCATGCTTGACCGCAGACACGGCGCGATCATCAACGTGTCGTCGCAGGCAGCCTTTCAGCCAGTGGCATTCATGGCCGCGTATGCGGCAAGCACTACCTTCACGCTGCATTTCAGCGAAGCATTGTGGGCGGAGGTTCGCGGTCGTGGAGTCACGGTGATGGCACTTTGCCCTGGAGTCACGCGGACGGATTTCTTCGACAAGGCCGGTGCGCCGGGCTGGCTTGAAAAACACGCCTCCGTCACGCCCGCAAAAGTCGTCAGAAAGGCACTCCGGGCGATGGAGAAACGTCGGCAATATGTCGTACCGGGATGGAAGAATTACCTGATGACATTGCTCGTGCGATTTATGACCAGACGCACCGCCGTGAATGAATCGAAACGCTACTTCCGACCCAGGAAACTCCATCAGGAAATCGAAGCTGCGAAGAAGTCGAATGACACAGATCGCGGTTCTGAGTAACCGTCCTCCTCTGGTTGATTAACAGTGCCACTGACGAGCGACGCCTTCCGTGAAGGGAACACAGCCGATCGCCTTATGTTTCAATTCTTTATGAATCCGTGGCTGTTGATCAGCCTGGCAGGGATCGGTCTGCCGATCGTGGCTCATTTGTTGAGTCGGCGACGCTATGACGTCGTTGAATGGGCGGCGATGCAGTTCCTGAATCCGTCGAAGAAAACTCGCCGCCGACTGAAACTGGAAGAACTGCTGTTGTTGCTGCTCCGTATTGGTCTGATCACGCTGATCGTGCTTTCGGTCACGCGTCCGTGGCTGCCAGGCGGCTGGCTGACTGGCTATTACTCCGCCGGTTCGCGGACGGTCGTGATTGTGATCGATGGTTCAAATTCGATGTCGCGTACTGACGGTGCGAATTCGATGCATCAGCATGCGATGCGTCGCGCCGCTGAGTTTCTCCGCACGCTCGGCGCGGATGATAACGTCGCTCTGATCGATGCGCGTGATCAGCCGCGTGCAGTGATTGAATCGCCGCTGCGCGATCTGACAATGGTCGAACAGGAAATTCGGAAGCTGCCACCTCCCGGAGGTGCCTGTGGAATGCTGGCCGCCATGGAAAAGGCCATCGCGATCCTCGGACGTTCCAGCGCCTCCGCGCGCGAGGTCGTGGTATTTACGGATCGACAGGGCATTAGCTGGAGATCTGACATCGAAGCCGAATGGCTGCGCTTTGATGACCTGCTCAAGTTTCCGTCGGTGCGACCGCACGTCTGGGTGGTTGATGTCGCTCCGCATTTAGGTCCGGTGACACGCAACGTTTCGGTGGGACGGATTGAACTGTCGCGGGAACTGACGGTGCCTGATTTCCCCGTGCGCTTGAGGGTCGCCATTCACAATGAATCGGCCGCGGAGGCTCAAATTTCTCTGCGACTGCTGCTGGATGGTCAGCCACTGGCTGGGAAAATGCAGAGCCCGTCGGTCCCGGCTCACGGAGAATCTGTCATTGAATTCGATCATGCACTGCGGGCCGAGGGTGCGCATGTGCTGAGTGTCGAAGCGGAGATGACTGATGATGTCATCGCCGTGGACAACGTGAGTCACTCGGCTGTTTATGTCGCCCAGTCTCTGGACGTGCTTCTGGTAAATGGCACTCCCGCTGCACAGCCTGCTGATCGTGACAGTTTTTTCGCGGAGCTGGCGTTTGCGCCTCCGGAAGGTAAAACGCCGTGGGTGAAGACGCGACTGGTCGAAGCTGCGGATCTTTCGCCTGCCGATTTCCACACCGTATCCGCAGCGATCTTCTGCAATGTCGGCACGATTTCTCCCGAGGCGGCGTTAGCGTTGAAGGAATTTGTCGCTGCGGGCAACGGTCTGATGATTGCTTGTGGCCCAAACACGACTCCGGATTCGTTTCAGGCGTGCTTCGGTGACTCCGGGCTGCTGCCGCAGATTCAGATCGTGAGGACTCGCGAAGCTCCGCCGCAGGCCGAGCAGATCATTCGCGTGGCTCCGTTAAGTCTGCAGCCGGGCTGGCTGGATCGATTTCGGTCTGACCCGGCCCGCAGTTTTCTGAAGGCGACATTTGATACGTGGTGTCTGACAAAAATCGGACCTGCCGCGATGCAGGCTGCATCCGGTAATAACGTGGCCGATCCTGGCACCAAAACGAAGCAACCGGCTTTGAACAGCAAAGCAATCGTCGGCGGCGTGACTCCTGCTGTGACATCAGCACCGCTGGTACTCGCGGCCCTGTCAACGAGTGATCCTTTACTGCTGGAATCCCGCTGCGGAGATGGTTTTGTATTGGTCATGACGACGACACTGGATCGCACCTGGAATGATCTGCCGACGCGATCCGACTTTGTTCCGTTTCTGCATGAGGCCGTGTTTCATGCCGCGTCGTCGCGAAGTCACCGCAACGTGGACTTTGGCGAACCATTGATTGCACGACTCCAACGGACGATCATTTCCGAGGAACAAACTGAACCAGCCGGATTCGATCAAGCAGGGGAACAGCCCGCTGCCGAATCTGCCGATGAATTTGTAACGTTCGTTGCACCTGGCGGCATGACGTCAGAAGTCCGCGTGGCGACCCAGAACTCGCGCTTTGTGGAAAAGCAGACGACACCACGCGAGGCGTCGGCAGTCTTCACAAACACGTTCGCACCCGGCGTGTACGCGATGGCGAGAGAAGCTGATGCTGCGTTTCCGGAACAAGTCGATGCGTTTGTCGTCAACTATGACCATTCTGAAGACGATCTCACGCAATTAACGGCAGACGATAAAGCACGACTTGTGACCAATGATCGCATTCGTTTTTCGTCGTCGCTGGAAGATCTGACGAAGCGAATGTACGGGGCCGAAAGCATCGCAGAACTGTGGGCCGTGCTGCTCACGTTGTTCCTGGTGTTTCTTGTCGCCGAACTCTTGCTGACCCGCCGCGCGATCCGCAAGGGCTACGGCAACGACGCCGTCGCTGGTTAACCTGATACCTCGCCATCGGCACAATCTCGCACGCGACAGCATTGCGATTTGATCCAGGCACTGCTATCCTTCACCCATCCGGGAATTAGCGCAGTCTGGCTAGCGCGCTTGGCTGGGGGCCAAGAGGTCGCAGGTTCAAATCCTGTATTCCCG
>JAYTAK010001445.1:0-12296 GCA_043737515.1 Candidatus Kuenenia sp.
CGTATCGCTGACGAGATGTACTTTGGCTTCCGCGGGCTTGCGACCGGTTGATTTTTTGGGCGGCTTTTTGTCGGAGTTCTGGCTGCCGAGTTTGTTGCGGCTTCAGGATGCGTGGCACCACGGTTTCTTTAGCCGGTGGTGCGCCTGTCGGCGACCACCGGCTAATTTCTGCAATCCTTTCAGGATGAATCGCATTAATGGCGATCAATGTGTGACGCGCACGTAATTTGTCGGTGAACCGGTTTTACCACTCCATCAGCCGCTGGGCGTTAGTCCAATGGCACTGGGTTTAGGTTCGTAGTCCCGCCTTTAGGCGGAATCGCGGCTTTAGTGGCCAGCAATTTCCGGCTGAAGCCGGAACTACGAACGAGTTGCAATGCTAAACCAAGCACCATTGGACGTTGGCCCACGGTTTTCCGGAGAACCGGACGCTAACGCGTTCCGGCTGATTTATGGTATGTTCATTTCTGCCGCTCGCCTAAGCCCATAAGGAACCTGATGAGCAAACTGCCACCCAACGAACCTCCTGCCACCTGTACTCTCTCCTGGCCGCAGCAGAGACGGAATCTGATTCTGTTTGCGGTCTGTACGGGGACGCAGTATCTGGCGGCACCCGTACTGTATGTCGGCATCACTCAGGCGTCGTTGTGCGATCGGCTGGGTGCAGACGCACGCACGTCGAATCTGCCGGGGACACTGTTTTTCGCGATGACCGCGATGCCCGCGCTGTTCGCGTGGTTGTCGCCGCGTGTGTCGTCGCTGAAGCTGAATCTCAGTCTGTTGTACGGAACGTCGGCACTGATGCTGGCCACGCTGGCGGTGACATTGGCGCTGCCCGTTTCAAATCAGTTGAAGCTGGCCATGATCGAACTCCAGGGAGCTATTTCCGGAGCGGTGATGCCGGCAGCCATCGCGCTGTTGTGGGAGGCGATGGGACGCGGATCGGATGAATCTCGCCGGGGACTGGCCCTGAGCATGGCATTCGGTGCTGGTCCGCTGCTGGCCGTTGTTGGCTCATTCGGCCAGACCGCGCTGCTGGGAGGCGACTTGTTTGGACTGCACTTTGACGGCCTTCCGTATCCTCGAAACTTCATCATCCTGTTTGCCGCCGGTGTGCCCGTGATGGGACTGGCGGCAATCTTTTCGCAGTTGTTTGTCATTGCACCCGTCGAGCGAGAACAGGGGCGAGAACCAGTTTCTGCGGTGATCGGCTTGTTGATCGGCATTCCACTGATGCTGGCTGCCGTCGCGCTGATGCAGATCGCAGCCGCTCCAGCAGATGCTGCCGTCGAGTCTGTGTCGTCTGGTCCTGGCATCGGAAGTTCACTTCGCGCGCTCGGCACGCTGTCTGCCATCGGTGCTGTGCTGGCCTTTGTTTATCATTTTCGCAGCGTGCTTCAGCAGCGAGTCCTGTTGTTCGCGACGCTCGTGACGATACTGGTGTACTCGGGAAATGTCATTCCGTCCAACATGAATCTGTATTCGCTGGAAGCCCTGGGCGATCTTCCGGAGAAATACGCCGGCGTGCAGAACATGCTGCGTTTCAGCTTCAAGGTTGTCGCCGGCGCGGTCCTTGGATGGGTGTTGACTCGCACAAATCCGCGCGTCGGCATTCTCGCCACAGCGTCAATTTTCCTGGTTGCTCAGATCTGGGCGATGTGCGTCACAGGACCGTGGTATCTGGTCGCGTTCGGGATTCACGGAGCAGGAGAATTGGTCGGAGTGTATGCACCGAATTACATTGTCTCAGCATCTCGACCCGATCAGTTGCGGCGCAACATGGCGTTCGTCACGATGCTGATGGTTCCGGCCGCACCGGCAGGGTATCTTTATGGGGCGATTGTTGACGGCGTGAAGCAGGCAGGCTGGACCACCATGGGAATGAATAGCACGTCCCTCGGATTTCGCCTCAGTTTCCTTGTTTGCGGTCTGCTGATTCTGTCCGGTATCCTGCTGGCCATTCTGGTGTTGCCAGCCAGACCGGTGCCGAGCCCGGCGGTCGCTCGTACTGGTAGAGAGAGTATTCCATGAATTCAGGCATCTGGCGATTTTCTAAATGGCTCGATCCCGTGCCGACGTCCGCACGCATGACGCTCGGTGAGGGAGACACGCCCATTGTCAGATCTCGCCGCCTGGGACCATCCGTCGGTCTGAAGAATCTGTATTTCAAACTGGAATTTGCGAATCCCAGCGGCTCGTACAAGGATCGTTTCGCCTGCGCGGCAATCTCAGACATGGTCGCCTGCGGCAAGACGGAGTGCATCGCCACGTCGAGCGGAAATACCGGCGCGGCACTTGCCGCATACTGTGCTCTGGCGGGAATCACATGCGAGATCGCCATTGTCGAGGGAGCCCCCGAGGGGAAACTCAAGCAGATGCTGGCGTACGGTGCAAAACTGTTTCGCGTCCGCGGATTCGGGATCGACAGCCGGTTGTCGGAACAGGTCGTCGAGTGTCTGAAAAAACTGAGTGCGAGGCCGCAGGCTCAGATGCAGATCAGCGCGTTCGCTTACAGCCCGGTCGGCATGAGCGGCGTGAAAAGCCTCAGTCATGAACTCGCTGAGCAAGCGACGGCGATCGATCGCAAGGCGTGGGATCACGTCTTCTGCATGGCTGGCGGCGGCGGGTTGACGCTGGCGGTTTCGCTCGGTTTCGAACAACTTCACGCTGCCGGTCAGTTGCCGAGACTGCCGCGCGTCGAGTGCGTGCAACCGGAGGGGAACAATACGATCTCCGGCCCGCTGCGTGCCGGACTCAATGCGGCGCAAACGGTGCAATGCGCCAGCCGAATCAGCGGCCTGCAGGTGCCGCAGATCATTGATGGCAATGAGGTGATCGCCGCCTGCAGGCGAAATGGCGGGACCGGACATCTGGTCGAGGATCACTTCGTCTGGGTAACTCAGTCGCGTCTGGCGCGTGAAGAAGGAATCTTTGCGGAACCAGCAGCGTCCACAGCCGTGGCGGGCGCGTTGCAGGCCGCGAAGGAAGGATATCTTGATCCGGAGGCCAACATCGTCTGCCTGATCACCGGTTCGGCGTTCAAAGATCCGCCGTCACTGGACGCCATGGTGCAGCACACCTCCGCGCCGATGATTGAACTTCAGGATCTCCAGCGCCGCGTCGCCGAGACTTGCTGATTCATCGTTGACAACATCACAAATGAAAGATGAGATTCCTGTAGCTTGGACATTCATGTCCGAGATATTGACCAAACACCGTCGCATTGTCGAACGTCTATCAAGGCGCAATAGCCGTCGCTTCGACCGTGTTTCATGGCCATGCGACGGACATGAATGTCCATCCTGCGTTCGATATGTCTTGAAGAGTAAGCGTCGCCATGAGATTACTAATCTGGATTTCTGCCACAATCCTGATCCCAGCTCAGGCCGCAGTCGCCGGAGAGCCTGCTGATCCACCGGCATTTGCGCACGCGCGGGTGACCGATGCGTGGGAAGCTTATCGGGATCGACTCACGTTCGGTAAAGGGCAGACATTGGCTCTTGTCGATGACGGTTGCACGTTATCGATGCCCGAATGGTCTTCGTCGGAGGGTGAGGTTCCCAAGGTGCTCGTTTCTTACGACAGCGTCGATGGCGATGACAATCCTCAACATGAAGGAAAAGGATACCACGGCTCGACGATCGGCATTCCTTCGTCTGTGAATCACGGAGGAAAACTGGGAGTCGCATTCAACGATCAGGTTGCGGTGATCCGTGCTCTCGAATGCTGCCACTGCAACGTGAACGACAGCAAAACACTCGCGGCCGGTCTGCGCTGGGTCATCGATCACCACAAAGAATTCAGGATCACGACGGTCAATCTGGCCCCTGTCGATGACCTGGAACATAGTGCGCCGGTGCCCACGGAGATCGATGCTGAACTCCGCACGCTGAGGGAACTGGGGATCTGGGTCAGCGCCCCTGCCGGAAACCATGCTTTCGTGAAAGGGATCTCGTGGCCCGCCTGCCAGCCGTTTTCGTTTGCCATCGGTGCGGTCACTCCGGGCAAGGATTCGGTCTACCTGGATCGACACGCAAAGGTTGATCTGCTGGTTCCGGCTGCGGCCACATCATCGTCAAATGCAATTGCCTGCGGGGCTGCCATGCTGCTGCGAGAGGCCATTGAAAAGACCGGATACGACTGGAAGCAGCATGCCCAGAATCTGCCGGAAGCCATGATGAAGATCATGCAGAAGACCGGCACGATTGTGGAAGACCCAGACAGTAAACTTTCATTTCGCCGTCTCGACGTCAAAGCCGCACTCGACTTCGTATTCCAGACCAGCAGCGCCGCCGCCTTTGAGCAGGTACATCCCGCACCTCAGCATCCGGCGAGTCGGCTGCACTGCCGCCCTGTCGGGTGTTGCGCGGGGAAAAGGATCGCAGCGGAGCGCTACCTGCGTTTTAGCGATGCCAAGAGTTTTGCTCTCTACAGCGCAACGCGGTACTTAAAGTCACTTACGGTGTCCATTTATGCAAGGCTTCAAGTATCTTTTGGAAAGACGCGAGGTAATGCAATGCTCGCGAACGGTCAAAAGCACCGTACTTCAGCGGTTCCTGAATGCTCTTCCAGGGATGAATTGCATTGCGGAAGTCTTGGATGTTGTCGATGCCAAGGGTATTCGTTCCAGGAATGAGTTCGTGAATGCAGACCTTGTAATCCTCAAACGAAAGATCATTGCCAATCTTGTCAGCAAGGGTTGGACTACGGCTCCCAATTTTCCGGATTGGCCCTGGAACGACAATGGCGGTTGCAAAGTGCGCGATAACGTCGGATCGCTGCAGTGTTCCCAGCATGACGCCTTCTAATGCGGCGCCAAGCATGACAACGCAGCCCTTATACGATTTCACGCGATATGAATTTTGCGCGTCGCTGATGTCGTTGTGAATGACAGTTTTGTATTGCTGTGGTAGCAATGACTCGTTGAGAAGTTCGATGATCGCAACAAACACCGAATCGGATTCTTGCGTGTCTGTTTTAGGGGCCATGCTGGCCTTGTTGATTTCCAGCCCAAGTTTTCCAAGCCAACTAAGTCGAGCAGAGACAACGCGATTGAAGTGCAATCGTGCTTCGCGTGATGCATCATACTGGTTCCCCACCACGAGGATTGACGTCGGCAATGCCGACCAATCTGCCGACAGTCCAGTGTTCGGGAAATTATCATCTAGCCATAGAGCGACCGTCTCTGTCCATCGCTCGAAGCCGTTGTGCGCACGACATGGTTCGCTTTCAGAAAGGAGAGCGCGAGCTTTCGATGTTAGCGAGTCTAGAGTGGCGTCCGTTTTGCCATGTCAGTATTCAAAGTCCGTAGCAGGCGATAGCTTACTCGCCGGTGGCAGGTCTGAGGGCGGCTCAGCTCGTTAGCACCAGGAGAGGAAGAGGAGACTGGAAATTGCGATGTATTGAGTCATGCAAATGGCTCTGACTTACACGCACCGCGAATGTAACGGTACAAGTCCGCCTGAGGCGTGTCAATTCGATGGAATCTAGAATTGAACTGCCACGATTGGTGGGCAGAGTCTCAGTGGCATTCGAAGCCACGAAAAAGGAGCGCAATCGGAATCTGCGGGTGGATCGCACGGATTTCGAAAAATAGGGAAGTGTCGAATTGACCGGCCTAAGGACCCGAAGTCGCTGCACAGCGGCCAGTCTATGGAACCGAACGTTATGATCTGGCTGTCGTTGAACACAGGCCTTCAAGCGTGTCCATCCATCGCTGAACTTGCAGAGCATCGGCGAACGTTGCACCGACGGGCACACCTTGTCGGCCTTTCACGACGCGACAGAAACATCGCAGCTCTTCCGCCATCATCCCGGATACACCGGAAGCACCTGCTCGAATCTCCAGTGCCAGCGGCCAGCGTGCCTGATTGTCCCAGACTTCGATGGGGCGCGGGTTGGGATTGATTCGGGCAGACCATCCGTCGCCGAAAACCTCGGTGCGGTCAAATCCTCGCGGCGGCATTCCGGCGGGTGTCAGATACGACGCAGCAAAGGATGCCACGGGTCCATTCGTCCAGCGCAGTTGTGCGAGTGCCAGATCAATTTCGCCGGAATCTGTGCGATGGTAACAGGCACTGAAGAACTCAGGCTCGGCTCGATCCAGCAGCACCTGAGTCGCATACAAATCATGAATCATTGCAGCGTGCAGTGGGTTTTCACCGGGGAACTGCTTCACGATCGATGCCGGTCGATGCCGGACACAGTCGATGTACGAGATTCTGCCTCGCTGCCGAACTTCGTCATGAAGCTGCTGGAACTCGCTGTTGAACAGCACGATGTGCCCAATCATCAGGTTACCTGAATCCGGCTGCACCAGCGGTGCCAGACTCATGGCGTCGCGCAGGTTACCGGCAACGGGTTTCTCCAGAAGTACCTTCTTGCCTGCCGCCAACAGTTGCCGTGTGACGTCAACGTGGGACCCTGTCGAACAGGCAACAACCCAGGCTTCCGCATCGGATTCCTCAATTGCTTTTTCCAGGTTCGTCCATGTTGGGACACCTGGAAGTTCCTGAGTCAACGCATCGAGGCTTGATTGCCGACGCGCAACCAGCCCGGTCAATCGTGCTTCTGCGAGTCCCGCCAGTGTGAGTGCATGCAAGCGACCGAATCGACCAGTCCCGATGACACCAATTCTGACAGGTCCGGCAGGTTCAGGTGTCATAAAAAAAATAGCGGTGACAAGTCGCCGCACTCCAAAGAAACGATTAAGTCAGCCCCGGCATCGGTTCGCCGTGATACACATGATGAGGGCGACCGAGTTCATCTTTCCATGCGGCGGTCTGCGGAATCCCGAGAGCCCGATAGATCGTCGCGGCAAAATTCTCCGGAGTCTGCGGATCAAACGCGGGATAGGCGCCGATGTCGTCTGTGCCGCCGACCACTCGGCCTCCCTGAATACCACCGCCAGCAAGGAATACAGACTGCACCGCGCCCCAGTGGTCGCGACCGGGCTGCTTGTAGTGGCTTGGCAGCAGTGTGATCTTTGGAGTCCGACCGAATTCACCGGCCATGATGATCAGCGTGCTGTCCAGCAATCCTGATTCCTGCAGATCGTCCAGTAACGCGCTGAGCGCGCGGTCCGTCGGTGGCAGCAGGTTGTCGCGCAGATGAGGAAACGCATTCCCGTGCGTATCCCATGTTTCATTATTTCCAAGATTCACCTGCACCAGATTGACGCCGGATTCCACCAGTTGTCGAGCCATCAGCAGTGACCAGCCGAATGAATTTCTGCCGTAGCGATCCTGAACGGAATCATCCGCGTGTGTCACATCCAATGCGCCGCGAATGGCCGGATCAACCAGCAGCGAAATGGCACCTTCACGATATCGATCAAAGTTCTCAGTCAACGAGGCATCATCGAGTTGCCGACATTGACGTTCGAGTTCGCCCAGCAGGTGAACGCGTCGATTCAGCCCAGTGGCCGTGAGACCTTGCGGCAGACTCAGACTTGGCGCTTCGAAGAGTCGTCCGTCCTTGTTGCCTCGGTCCTGATGGTCGAAGCCATGCGTCGGATAGGCTCCGTAGGAAGTGGAGTGAAACGGCGACGCTTCAACGAACCACGGATTGCGCTGACTGCCCATCACTCCTGCGAACTGGCCGGGCAGGATTCGTCCGGAATAATGCACCAGTTGTTCGGGAATCACGGCAGCCGGAGGCAGATTGTTGCGCGCGGTTGAGACGGCACCGGCGACAGCGGCAATGCTGGGCCAGTCCTGCGGACGAGGCTGGTTCGGATTGAATCCGGGAGGCAGATCGGTTCTGCCAGTGAGCATGATATGGTGCCCGGCAGAATGATCGTTCGACGTGTGAGTCAGCGACCGACACAGCGACCACATGTGACTTCGGACAGCCAGTCCCGGCAAGTGTTCGCAAATCCGGACTCCGGGAGTCTGCGTCGCGATCGGAGCAAATTCACCACGGATTTCTGCCGGTGCCTGAGGCTTCGGATCAAAGCTGTCGTGCTGTGACAACCCGCCGGACAGAAAAATGTAGATGCAGGAACGGAATGGCACAGCGGTTGTCGTGGATTCAGCGGCAGCGGCGCGCAGTCCGGCGAGATGATTCATTCCCAGTCCGAGAAGGCTGATGCCTCCTGCCTGAACCGCCGTTCGCCGAGCGACACGAGGATGTACAAAGGCAGGATTTCTCTGTCGCATGGTGTCGCCTACGTAGCTCAGTCGCTCCGCCGACTGAGATTCTCTGGTGCCAACGTCGAGATACCTTCAACCGTAACTTACGGTAACCGCCCTGCGAATCTGTTTTCGCACGCATGTCACCAGGAATGCGAGTCGTCGGAGCGACGTCGCCTACGGAGAGTGTACTTTGGCAATTTGCGCATGTGTACCTTAAAAGAACCGGCGTCCTGTACGAAAGTACCGCAAAGCAGTGGGTTTACGCTTTGACGCGGAACAAAATCATGCATACGGTGCGGCACACGCAGGAAAACCGGATGATTGTCAGAATTTTCGGGCGTCAACGACGAACAAGTTGGACTGTGCCATTAGGCTGGTGTGCTGATTGGACCTGCTTTTGTTCCGTGGGGTAATCTTCCAGCTTGCCATCGGTTTGTGAGAACTCAAGGCTTTCGGCCAAGCTTGACAAGCTGGAAGCTTATCCCACGAGAGGTCACTGACAAGCTGGAAGCTCATCCCACGATAGATCACGAATCGCGTCGAAATAACGAACCTCAGCGAGTAACGCATGAATCAGAATCCGGACTTCGTCATTCAGACGACCGACGTCTCGAAGACGTATCGCAGCGGATTATTTGGACGCAAGTCGTTTCAGGCATTGAAGGGCGTATCGCTCAACGTTCCGCGAGGCACGATTTATGGGCTGCTGGGACCAAACGGTGCGGGGAAGACAACGCTCATCAAGATCCTGCTTGGGATTGTGCGCAAGACAGGCGGGTCTGCATCAGTGCTGGGACATGTGGCAGGTTCACGAGCCGCCCGACGCGAAGTGGGATATCTGCCGGAGAATCATCGCATTCCTCGGCATCTCACCGCAAACACCGCGCTTGAGTATTACGGTGCGTTGAGTGGACTTTCGATGTCAGAGATTCGACAGCGTCGTCAGCCGTTGCTGGAATCCGTCGGTTTGCTGGGTCGCGAAAAAGATCGCGTTTCCGGCTATTCGAAAGGGATGCTGCAGCGACTTGGGCTGGCCCAGGCGATGATTCACAAACCGCAATTGATTGTGCTCGACGAACCCACAGACGGCGTCGACCCGGTCGGACGACGAGAAATTCGCGAAGTGCTGCAGCGAATTGCGGCAGAAGGTAATTCGGTGTTTTTGAACAGCCACCTGCTGCAGGAGATTGAACTGGTCTGCGACAGTGTGGCGATTCTCAACCACGGACAGTGTCTGCTCAAAGGGACGGTGAAGGATCTGAAAGCGGCGATCACTGATTCCGCCGTATTCCTGCAGTTGCGAGGAACAGAGGCGGCGATCAAAAGGGCGATCAGCTCTCTGACGGGAACCGTTGTGCGGGCCGTCGCAGCAGATGCATTTGAGGTAGAAGTCGGGGTTCAGTCACAGGCAGAACTCGACAAACTCATCGACACCCTGCGAGCCGAGCAGGTCAGCATCTGGCAAATCGCCCGTCGCGAAAAGACTCTGGAAGAAGTGTTCATGAATATCGTGGGAGCCGATCGTCGATGAGAGCTTACTTTGCCATTCTGAAAGATTCCTACCGCGAGGCCGCTGCATCAATGGTGCTTTGGGTGGCATTGGGCGGTATTGCGTTGCTGCTTCTGATCCTTGCTCCAGTGGGCATAGGGTCGGCCAGCAACACAAAACTGAGATTTCAGGAATTGGTTGATCCGGAAAAGTTCGTGAAAGCGATTTACGATGGCCGTGACAAATCCAATAGCCCTGAAGGACATTTCTGGTCATTGCTGAGGACGGACCAGCAGGAAATCTTCAAGCAGTTAGCGGAGGACAAGAATGTACAGAATGCTCGTGGCAGCGATGCGGATGGAGCACGATTCATCGTTGTGATGACAATCAACCCGTTGCTGACGCGACGAGACTTCTATAAGGCCGAGGCATTCGAACGATCAGGACTTGATGCAGAACTTGTGGCACCGGAACCTGTCACTGCTCCCGCAGCAGAATATGCGCACCGGAATCTGATGCGACTAGAAAAGGCTTTCTCGAAATACATCAGCATCAAAGATCAATCGGCCATGAACCTGACCTACCTCGGGTTTGTTGTCTGGGAACTTCCGTTCCTGCCGGAAGATAAATCGACCTACGTCGAGTTAGGAATTCGCACGGTGCTCTACTGGTTCATGGGATTTGTTGGTGTCTTTGCATCATTGCTTTTCACCGGCGCGCTGGTGCCTCGCATGTTTGAGCCGGGCGAGATATCACTGCTGCTGAGCAAACCGGTTCATCGCTGCTCTGTGTTCGTGACGAAATTCATCGGTGGCTGCACTTTTACGCTGATCTGTGCGACATTCCTGGTGACCGGGATCTGGTTTCTGCTGGGCACTCGCTTCGGTGAATGGCGTCATGGACTACTTTGGAGTATTCCACTTTATGTATTCTTGTTTTCGGTCTATTTTTCGGTGTCTGCACTGGCGGGAGCAATCTGGCGAAACGCCATCGTTTCACTTGCCATTGTGATTGTTTTCTGGATCGGACTTTCAGGATTGTGGTTAGCAAACCTGATGTTGACTGCCACGCAGGTACAGGCGAGACAGTTCGTCGAAGTCTCGGCCCAGAGTGAACAGATCTTCGCGGTTGATGGCAGTCGAACTGTGCATTCGTGGAATACAGAGACCGGTGACTGGATTGCCGTTTCTGATGAGAATTCGGATCGAAACGGTGGACCGGCATGGTTCCGACAGCAGACCCATGTGGCCACTGCTTCCGATGGAGATCATGTTTTCGTATTCAGACAGCTCGTGGAACCGAATGGTAATCCGGGCTCGGCAATGTTTCTTACGGGAAAGGCTACTGAGCAATGGGAACTTCAGCTCTCGGCCACACCGCCGGATGTCGCCTTCACGCTTGCCGTATGCAAAAATGGTGATGCAGTTTTTGCAGGTAAACGCGGCATTTACCGACATGTCGGACAGACAGAACAAGAGCGAAAATTCCACCAGTTCACAAGGGGCATTTTCGGGGCTTCTACCAAGGCTTATGAAGAACTGTCCGGCACTGACTTTATCACGATCGAATCAAACGCAGCAGTCGCGTTCAATCCGGCCGACGAATCGTTCGTGGCCTTCAGTGAAGGAAAGGTTTGGCGCATCGCTCGGACGCCTGATAGCAAATATGTTCCCGGTACACCAAGAGAACTTTCCGTGACGCAAGGAAAACGATCTGCCATTCTTGCCGTCGGCGGCAACCTCCTGATTCTTGGGGTTGGTCAAAAGATCATCGTGCTTGATTCACAAGATCTCACGACAATCGCGGAGTCAGCAGTTTCCGACGGAGAGATTCTCAGCCAAGCCGAAGTCGCTCCGGACGGCAGCAGCGCGACTGTCTTGACTATGGCAGGCACCACAGTCGTTTTTGATGGAAAACGTCGTTCTTTTTCAACATGGACTCCGAAGGAAAACGGCTATGCGTCCACGATTGCTTACAATCACAGGTCTCAACTGATTGTAGTCGATAGCCACCGCAGTGCTACGATCTACGATGTTACGAATCAGACAACTGTCGGTCGTCTGCGCGGCAGCGTAGGTGTTTTGAGATATCTCTATGACTATGGTGTTTCGCCGGTCCATTCAATCCTGCCGAAGCCGGAGGAAGTCGATCGTGCAGTTGCATGGCTCGTTTCAAGCGAAAAATCAAACAGCGAGGATTCCGGGGCGACCGCTGCAAGAGACGACTCATCCCAACAGGAAACGTTTGACGTCCGCAAAGCCATACTCAGCAACCTTGCGTTCATCGTCGTAATGCTGGGGCTGGGATGTCTGTATATCGCGCGGAGTGATTTCTGAAGCTCTCGGTGTCTGCGGTTTACGATCGAAGCCTTCCCGTGCTGTCGATGGATCTGCTTTGGTTGGGTGCGATCTCTCCAGTCCTGAGTTTGCAATGGCATTTTTGTAGATTGCGTGATTCAAAGGTCTCGCAGTTCAAGAAGGAAGAAACACCGTTCTATTGGCCCCACTGGCCTCGTGCCAGTGGACCAAGGTTTGGCAACCAAAACGAAGTGAACCCAGGAGGTCGCTCCCCACTCGACCTTGCGTCGGTGGAAGCCAGGTTTGAAAACTATGGCCGGTCCTGCGTCAGCGACACTGGCAACAACTCCGCGAAGTTTTCAAACCTGGCATCCA
>JAYTAK010001446.1:0-5343 GCA_043737515.1 Candidatus Kuenenia sp.
CCAGTCCGTCGATGCGCTCCCGCTGAGCGGGCAGCATTTTGTCGATGTCCTTCACGGCGGCTTTGAGTTCCTTCAACTCATCGCCGAATTCGCTCTGCACGGCCGCCGGAATCGACTTCTGACCGGAACCATCCGGCTTGAACCAATGCAGGTTCGCATCGCCCGCTGAGTCGATCCGCAGCTCTGCGGCAAAGTTGCCCAGTGATTCGCGCCGGACGCCGATGTCTTCCAGGCCGTATGCAGGGACCGACATTTCTTCCAGGTCGTCACGCGGAATCCCAAGCCGGGTTGCCGCCTTGTCGAGTTCTGCTTCGATGTATCGCTGAGCCGTGCCGAACTTCACTTTCACCTTGAGCATCGACAACCGGGCCACGGCATCAGCATCACCAATTACACCCAGTCCATAGACGCACGCATTGCCGACTCGCACCGCTCGGGCTCCCACAAAGCGAATCTTTCGATATGCACTCACGCCGAGCGAGCCGATGATTCCCGCCATGCCGGAGTTCGGCGTGTGCGAACAGCACCACACCAGCCCGCGCAGGATGTCCTGGTTGCCCTCGAAGATCTCGAGTGGATCGTCGCCAAAACGCGATCGGTCATTAGTGACAGCTCGCGGTTTGTCCACGAGCGGAAACCACTTCGATGTGGACTGCAGGAACTCATGATCGGAGATGTCACTCATCAGTTGTCTGGCCGTTCGTATCCACTCAACAGCGGGCTTTCCGCCCGTCGCAGTCACGCAATGCTGCAGCAATCTGATCCAGAACGAGCGCTGAGCAGCCGGCAACTGATCGATGTCAGCGATCGCGGTTGCTGACCAGACTTCCGACGGCCTGAGCGGATTGCGTACGGCATCATCGCCGACGATCCTGTCGATCCGGGCCTTGAGCAGCGCCGAGTTGCGAGCGAAGTAATCGTTGGTGATGTTGTCCCGCGCTGATCGAAGATTGGCGGCCGACGCCGGAGCCAGAGTGTTTCCTTCACACCACTGCTCCACAGCACCGAGAATCGACGTGTCTACGCCGTCTTGTTTGCGCACGCCGCGAGCGATTGAGGTGATGAGGAAGTCAACATCGGCCGGAGAGAAGGGCAATCGCTTCCTGAGCAGCCGGTCACGAAGATTTTCGGCGGCATCGTAACGGGTCTCGTCGATGATGGCATCTCTCAGGACGATGCAGGCTTTGATGACTTCGACCTGATCAGCAGGTTTCAGCTTCATTACAACTTTGCCAGAAGGCACGACTTCGGCAACACCTCGCTTGTGGAATCCGTCCTTCGCGGCCATGTACTCGCGAGCAAAAGTCCGCACGAGATCGCTGACCGGCTGAGGGATCTCGAAGTCGGATGACGACGAGGGTGTCGCCGACGGCATCATCCGCCAAGCCATGCTCCTGGCATAATTCTCCTCAAAACGTCGCTGGAACGAGCCAGCCGATATGCGAGCCGGCTCCCTGGTCGAACGTCCGCTGGTCATCAACCGGTGAAGCTCGCCGAATCCGGCATCGGCATTGATGACCATCGTGTTCCAGGGCGGGTTCAGTCCGTCGTGCATGGGCACATTGCTCCATGTCTCCGTGGTTTCGTCCGCATTGAGAATCACCAGGTCAATCCACATCAGGTGCTGCAGTTCCGAGATCGTCACAAGGATGTTCGGTGACTTCAGGAACGCCCGCATCAGGACCGGGACCTCACGGATCGCATAGTCGCCGATCCAGACGAAGCCGAAGCTCATGATTTCTTCCGTGAGCGAGCGTGCCAGCGCAATGTTGTCCACGGCCGCGCCGTCCAGCGGCCTGTCGCTCGGCTGGACGAACAGGGACAACGCACCGCGCAGCGCAATGTTGTCCAGGACCTCGCCGTCCAGCGGCAAAAGGTGAATCTCATGGGAAAGCTGAAATGCGGGTTCCGGCTCCGGCACTTCATCCCGCATAAGATCCGCGAACAATGCTGCCAGGACTTGCGGCCCGTCAGGTGCCGGTGGCAGAAGATCGTCAACGATGACGGATCCAGAGAGTGCTGCCGAACTGGCTTTCGAAGAAACGTCGCCGGTTTCCGTCTGATGAGTTTCTCCAGGGGCAAGTGCTTCGATTTCGCGATATCCGCTGGCGAGCTTTGATTCGATGAGCGATTGCCGCTCGGTCCACGCAGCATCCGACGAGGCCTGCGTTTTCGTTTTCGACTGGCCGCTGCTCCCGATTCTACCCCAGCGCGTCGTGAGCTGGCTGCCGACCACGGAGACTTCCCAAAACTTGCTCGACGTCCCTTCAACACACTCAAAGTAGCGACTTGCGGGGAGAGTTGGTTCTGAGGTTCGCGATCCAGGCTGCGTTGCAGGTATTCCTGCCGCCTTGACCCTGGCCTTCGCCGTTTTCCGGACTGGCGGCGGGACGGAATCAGAGTCCGCTTCAGGGGGCGAAGTTGAGACCTCCACGACATCCGACCGCATTCGGACAAAGCTAGGAAAACGCGGAATACCGCCGTCGGAGAGTTCCTGATAGCGGAACGTGATCATCGTTCCGACGGTCGGCGGCTGCTCGCGCTCCCGGTCAGAGAAACCGGTGCCAACGGAGAATTCTTTTCCATCGGAGAGTCGCACTGCCAGTGCTCCAAGCCGGCCCGCATGCTTGCCCTTGCCGGGCTCGTGGCGGACAACGGTCGCTTCGGCATCGTGGAACGTTTTTACTTTCAGCAGCGTGGTTGATCGCCCGGCGATGTACGGCGATCGTGGCTCGCGGAGCATCAGACCTTCGCCGCCGAGCGACTCGACTCGTCGCAGTTCATCCCGCAAATGAGCGACATCACGGCAATGTTTGTGCTCGTGAATGGTGACGAACTCATTTCGCCAGCCAGCAACGCCGTCCTTCAGAAACTCAATGCGGTCCTCGAACGGGCCAGCGACACCTGGAGCATCAAACACCAGATACCGGATAGTCCGCCACTGTTCGCCTTTGTCCTGGCGGCGGACGATGCTGACCGTCCTCTGAAACGACTTTCGATCAAGCCAGAGTTCACCGTCGAGCGGCACGTCCGGCAAGCCGGCGATGAACCAGTCTGGCGCGTGATACAGATTTCCCTGACGAGACAGGAACTGCTGCCCATCCCAGTACGCTCGGACGCCATCAAGTTTCTCGCTCATCCACCAGCCTGCGAGGTCCATCGTGTTGTCCCACGACTCGGCGAGCAGCAGCGGTGGCTCCTGGCCCGCTTCATCGCCACCAGCGAGAGCTTTCGCTGTCACCGGCTTTGCGGGCAGCGTTCCGCCAATTCGGGTTTCTTCAGCGTCGTCGCCGCGATACTTGCGAAGGTGCTTGCAGGTCCGGCGTTCGATTGCGATCGACTGATTTCGCCACGCCGGACAGGAACACGAATAAACACCGCCGACGTTTTTCAAGACATACGGCTTCGCTCCCGACCCCTTCATCTCTACGCTTTCGCCATCGGGAATCTCAGGCATCGTTCGGCCAATTCTTCGAGGGTGAGGTGGTGCAATTGGCCGGGATTTGTTTCTGGAGGACAAAACGGGGCGAGGACAAAACGTGGACAGGTCCAGTTTATTGAGTTGGCCAGCGTCCATACTGGACCTGTCCCCTTTTTTGTTCGCCAGGGCCACACTCCGTTTCGCCAGCCGTGGCCATAGTACTCAATCGACTCTTCCAATTCAACACACCATCGAACACTGAAACCCATGCCTCAAAGAATCCAACACCCCTGTCGATCCACTGCACAAAACTTGAATTCGAAAATCTCTTTTCGAATCTGTCATTGACGTTATTCAAGACCGTCGCTGACCCCTTTGATCCCTTCTGATCTTTCCAATCACTTGTGTTTACCGTTCATAGTCCACCAACCCCTATGGTCGCCGTGTACGCTCACTCGGTGTACTACAATAAATATTTCCGCGAAATCGTCGATTCGCGAATAGCCTGGATATTCCAGATCTAGAACGCCCCCGTCGCCTTGGTCCCTGCCATCGAAGACATATAGAGAACGGTTTTCGGAAACGCAAAACACTGCTCCACCAAAGACTCCGAAGGGGCAGAGAACTTGGTGTAGTATCCCCGACACGGTCTTGATGGCTGAATCGAGATCAGGATCATCAAACAAGAGCTGATACGACGGGCCAAAGATCAGTGGATACTCCCTAAGACTGCCAAATTCCCTCAGGATTTCCATCGCGAAGTTGTTGACGTGAAAACCGCGGCGCTGAAGCCGGTGTCGCCACCACATCAGACGCATCCGACAGACAGTTCGGCTTGGAAACCACCCACTGCCGCGAAGTTGAGCGATGACGTCGGCTGGCAGTTTCGCATCCAAGCCTGGATCAAAACTCATGTTCTGGTTCCGTACTAAGTCCATTCATGAAAATAAAAGTGCCACTCACCCCACTTGAATCCTGACACAGAAGACACTTCCCTTGAAACCACGACTGCCACCCTGGGTCAAGCCGTTGCCGCTTGAGCCCTGCGCTCTCGACGTTTAGAACGGAACGCGCGGACGGAGAGCAGAGATCCTGCCTCGTTCCGGAAGCGCTTGCGAAAATTCTTTACCAGATCAAACCACGTCTCCTGGCTGCAGCCCAGGCGATCCAGAATCGGAGCACACGCTGCTGGAATTGCACCGCGCTTATCCGTCCGAAACTGACGGCCCGTCCAATCCAGCAACTTCAGGTAATCATCCAGCGACATGGGCAGGCAGCCTTTGTTGCCCGCGCGGCGAGACGTCTGCTTCTCACGCACTTTCTGACGCTTCACTTCCAGCGGAATCGGAGCCAACCAGCCAGCCTTCTCACCGTGTTCAACGCGATGATCCTGAGCATCCGCCGTCGAAACTTCGGCGGCAGACGCACGATCTTCAATGCGTTCCTTCACGCTTGTGAAGTCGCTGGTTTCCGGAGTTGCCGCAATCCCCGCTCGAATCGGATTCAAATCCACATACGCCATGCACGCCACGATCGCCGTTTCATCCAGAAGCGGCTGCGCTCGGAATCTGCCCTCCCAAAATCTGCCGGAAACCTGATCTTCAAGATTCCCGCGTCGAGCAATCGGTTCCGCCAGACACCGCATAAACCACGAAATATCGCACAACCGCCGCCGCTTTTCCTTAAGCCCCGACGCATTGCTGAGAATGTGTTTCAGCTCCGACTCCAGCGGTTCCGCCGCCCTGCCGCTGTCATCACGACGCTGCGGAAACAGTCGCCACCAGCGGAGAGCCACTTCTTCATCAGACCATGATTTCGCAATGCCCGGTCGAGTCCTCACGACCACATGCAGATGATTGCTGAGCACTGCAAAGCTCATCACATCCAGAGCAAAGATGCCGGCCAGTTCTTCGAGCCTGCTG
>JAYTAK010001447.1:0-5342 GCA_043737515.1 Candidatus Kuenenia sp.
GGAGCGTCGGGCATTTCCGCCAGAAATTCCAGGACCGGAAATCCACCCATGCGCGGCATCATCATATCCGTGAGTACCAGGTCTGGTTTCTGCGTCTGAATCAGGCGCCGACCGTCCTGACCGTTATTCGCGGAATACACGCGATAACCGGCTGCGGTGAGAACGCTCTGAATGGTTGCTGAGATATCCCGATCGTCTTCGATCAAAACAACCGACTTTTGATTCTCTGACATAGATCTGCAACATCCTGAAGGCACGAAGGTTTAAACTCGCCGCAGTGTTCCACCGTGGTTGAGCCAGGGATTGTCCATCACTGCCACGCGAAAAGCAACGGCACTGAGGAATTCCGCGCCCGGTCCGCCAGTTATTGACGAAGCGCAATTTGTAGGGTGTGACAAGCAACGCGCCGGCACACCGATTCACAGACATGGTGTGCCTGCTCTGCTGCTTGTCACACCGAACTACAGACATGGTGTGCCTGCGCTGCCGCTTGTCACACCCTACAACTCCACCAAGTCGATGATTCTTCATTCAGTCGATAATCGAAAACACCAGGCCCGTCGGAATTGGTGCCAGAAGTTGGCGCTGATTCCGAAGAACCTGCGAAAGTTCATCGTCTGCCAATTGGAGCAAGTCGTCAGGTTCGGACGCCGGCGAAATGAGGATCACGACATCTGTGGTTGTCGTCACTTTCTTACTTGCCATCGAAGGAACGGCGACGGCCTTGAGGCGAACGTCTGCCGCAGCGATTTGCAAAGTCTGCGTCACGTTTTCTGCAAGTCGGCGGCGGGCGATCAGCAAAGACTCGGCAGCCTTGCCTGCATTCGGCTTGTGGCTGACAATCAGCCACGCCCCGTCGGGTGTTCCCAGGGCGAGACACGGCTGGCAGGCATTCAAAGCCGCCAATTCAACGGCATCATTCGCGGCGAAGTTTTCCGAACCCACTGGCTGACATTCAAAGTCTGCCTGCAGCAGAGTGCGGATAGATTCTGAAGTGCTGGCGGCAAGCAGCGGTAATTCCCAGACCGGAAACGAAAATCGAATCCCCGGATCATCATCGGGAACGAGTGCTGCCAGATGCAGACCAGCCGCGTCGTTGGGGAACAAGGTGTTTGAGGAAGATTCGTGTTCATCTCGAAAGAGCAGGGCGGCAGTGAATTGAGCCGTTGTTCCCGTCAACATGACTTCCGCGTGACTGAGTCGGTTGTAAAGATCGGAACTGATCGACGGACGGGCGAGTGGCCAGATTCGGAAGCGAATTCCGTTGTCGTCGAGCATCTCAATCGGCGTGAGCCCCGCGACAGCCGCGCGAAGCTGTTCACTGAGTGTCTTCGACTGTCCAGCGTTGTTTACGGAAAGCAGGCCGCTCATCGGCGTGAGCGCTGCCCTGCAGCGGCGCAGAAGTTCCAGTTCCTGCTGAACCTCGTCTTCGCATACGGCACCGACCCGGCGAATATCGTTCGATGAATCACGGGGTGTCGCCAGGCAGGCAATGATCGTGATTCGGGAAGCAGCCTCGGTGTGACTGGCTGCATTCGCGGCGACGGATAAACCCGGCGGAGCGATTGTTTCGCAGACGTAGAAGCAGTCATCATGTTCGCGAAGCAGCACGCCTTCCTTTTTCCACAGCCTTAAGAAATCATCGGCGCGTATCACGCGGTTCGTCGATGACGTATCGCCCGGTTCTTCGCGACTCCGGACTAGACGCACCACATTGCACGGATGACGTCGATAAAGTGTATGCTGAAGGTCCTGATCGATGTCGCAGGTTGGCGGTGCCGTGACGTCATTCAGCGCACCCACCTGGCTCAAATCAAAGCGCCAGCCACAGAACGGAAGCAGTTGTGCCATAAGAGCAATGCGAATTTCAAAAAGGCAGTGGTCAAGGAATCGACGCTGGTTTTCCAATCCTCACATTGTGGATTAAGCCACCGGAATCGGAAGCCGCAGCACGAGCCGCATTGACAAATTCGTAAACACGAGCCGAATCCTTGATCCCCGGAGACGATTCGACGCCGCTGGCGGTATCGATCCCCCACACCGTTGAGCAACCAGCAACCGACGCCACATTTCCCGGCGTCAGGCCACCCGCCAGAATCAACGGCGGTCTTGGCTGCAAACCGTAGAGTTCCAGAATGCTGAGATCGACAGTGGCACCGGTACCGCCGAACTCCCCCGGAACAAATGCATCCAGGAGAATCGCCGCCAACGGCACGACTGCGGACAGACGGTCGATCTCGTGCAACGTATGTCCGATGTCTTTCGAATTGACTCGAAACGCGCGGACGATCGGAATGTCAGGGCAGAGTCGGTGTATCTCGGCGACTTGCTCAGCCGTTTCATCGCCATGAACCTGAATCACACTCAAGCCCACTTCCTGAACTGTTTTTCGGATGGCATCGCCTTTGGCATTCACGAACACGCCAACCAGATCCACAATCGGTAAATCGACGGCGGTTCGTCGTGCCGCTTCAGCCAGCACACGAGCCGTCGAGATGGAAACAAATCGTTTGGAATCAGGAAAGAAGTTCAGGCCCATTGCGTCCGCTCCGGAATGCCCAACGGTCGCTGCATCTTCGGCCCGCGTCACACCACAGATTTTGATCCACACTGTTCAGTCCTCCACTTCCGGTATCGGCGATCCGGGAAGAATATCCTCACCCTCCCAGTTCACACGCCCTGTGGCAGCGTCGTAAAGGAGAATCCGATCCTTGCTGCCGGGAACGGGTTTCAGGTTTGTGGTGGGTAACAACTTGCGGTGTGACTCTTTAATTGAACTGAATGCAGCGTCCTGAGCCACGTTGTTCCACTCATGCGGATCATCGCGCAGGTTGTAGAGTTCTTCGCTGCCGTCCGCATAGTGAATGTATCGCCAGTCGAGTGATCGGACGCTGTGATTGTCGTGATTATGCGTCGTGATCGCTGGCCATGCTCGTGCCGCAGATGCGTCGGTTAACTGCGGAATCAGGCTATGGCCTTCAAGACCCTGCGGCTGCGGAAGTTCACAAAGCTCGGCGAGCGTGGGATAGATATCGAGCAGCTCGGCAGGCTGAGCGCAATTGGCACCGGCGGCAATCTTCGGCCCGGCAAAAACGAGTGGCACACGGGTCGAACGCTCCCACAGCGTGTTCTTGCCCGTGATGGCTTTTTCACCTAGATGCCAACCGTGGTCAGACCACAGTACGACGATGGTGTTGTCGGCAAAAGGGCTGGCGTCCAGGGCATCTAAGATTCGACCAACCTGAGCATCCACAAACGCAGTGCTGGCCAGATACGAGCGAACCAGATTCTTCCACTCTGATGATTCCTGCAGAAATCGCAAACGAGGCTCCGGCAACTTCCAGTGCAGGTACCAGCTAAAACGCGGTGTGTCAGCGCGATCATCGTCGAGAACCGGCGGCAGTTGCAGCGTGTCGTCCGGGAAGAGGTCGTACCATTTCTGACTCACGTAACAAGGGACATGCGGCAGGAAAAATCCAACACTCAGGAAGAATGGCTTTTCATGCGGCTGCTTAAGCTGTTCGACAGTCCAGCTCGCCAGCTTCCAGTCGCCTTTGTCCTCGTCACGGTGAGGAAACGTGCCCCAATCGACCAGCGGATGATGGCTCGGCGTCTTAACCAGCGGCGATGCAGGTCTCGGACCAACTTCGGCGGGCGGACCGATGACGTCAAATTCCTTGTCGGTTGGCTTTCGCCCATAAGCACCGTGATAGATTTTCCCTGCCATCAGAGTTTCATACCCGTGATTCCGAAAGTGCTGGGGCAGGGTGGTCGCCGCTCGGAGACCCTCGACAGCTCGAAAGCCTGGAGACAGGCCGTAGACGCCGGTCGATGACGGTCTTAGTCCGGTCATCACGCTCGTTCGCGAAGGATTGCAGAGTGGCGACTGACAATGCGCATTCAGAAACAATGTGCCGCGATTTGCGAGGCGATCGATATGTGGAGTCCTCGCTTGCGGGTGTCCGCTCAGACAACCAATCCAGTCGTTCTGATCGTCAATTACAATCATCACAACGTTCGGAGCAGGCCGTGGCGAAGTCGATGGCTGAGTCGCTGCAGTTATCTGGCAGGAAAACAAACTAATCGCACACAGGACGAGTCCCGAGATCCAGCGAATCGCGTTCTGTTCCTCATGGCGACTGTTCCGATCCTGAGTCTTCCCGTCAACATGCTGAATACAGCAAAATGTCTCCTCGCAAGTTGCAGCTTGCGGAACGGCAACTCCGTTGATCGCACTGCACAAAACCCTCTGGCCCATCAAAATCATGACACTCTCTCCCTACAAGTTCCGATGTCGCCAATCTGTACCTGCGTTACGTCTGTTCTTGACCACAGCCATTGGAATGATTGAATGCCACTGCAGTTTCGATGAAGCGATGGAGTCCGGCCAGTCTCGTGGCTGGACTCGGCCATACGAACAGCGTATCGATCCCGCATGTTTTCGCCGTAAGTTGCAGGACATGCCAGCGAACCGACGTCATTACCGTGTGTCATTTCGTAAATCTGGCAGGAAAACGGAGATTCTGTTCAACCAATCAGAACAGACTCCCGATCAAAGGTTGTCTTGAGGAACGGGAAACCGGCAATTCAGCAATCTGAACGGCTGGAAACCCGCGGAATCCGGGATTACGTGCCGGATGGCTCTCAAAGGATGGGAAATCCAGGAGCAGAAACCTGATCACTGGACATTTTGCCGAGGTCATGCCAAACTGTCCGCCCCCGAAAACATTTAGAATTCGGGGCGTGTAGCTCAGATGGTTAGAGCGCAGCTCTGATAAAGCTGAGGTCCGTGGTTCGAGTCCACGTACGCCCAATCCGGTAAGAATACCGGTGAATTTACAGTGAATTGATGACGAAGGGGACGTAGCTCAACTGGGAGAGCGCTGCCCTTGCAAGGCAGAGGTTGTCGGTTCGATCCCGATCGTCTCCATTGGTGACAGTGATAAAACGTCTTTGCAGACGCATCATTGTTCCGAATGGGAAGGATGAGAAAGAAATAAAACTTTCTGGTCCACAGAGTTGACGGCATCGAATGGTGCCGCTAGACTCCCCCGCTCGCAATTCGGTGCCACACGGCAGCGAGCAGCGTTGATCTTTGACAATTTGATGAAGTCTAAGTGGCATCTGTAAACGTTTTTCCGAGATGCACGATTGGTCGAAAGACTAATCGCGTGTTTCAAGAAGTGTTTTGGCACCAATGCAGTGCGGAAGAAATTCTGGCTGTTGATCATGGTGGCCAAGCATATAAGGGCGTGTGGGGGATGTCTTGGCGTCAGAAGGCGATGAAGGGCGTAGAAGGCTGCGATAAGCCCGGGGAAGCTGTCAAACGAGCATTGATCCCG
>JAYTAK010001448.1:0-5341 GCA_043737515.1 Candidatus Kuenenia sp.
GGTGCCGATCAACAAATAGCCGATGATTGAGTCCTGCGCGTCACGCAGCGCCGTGACCGACACGACTGCCGGAAAACGGCTACCGTCCTTGCGGATGTACGTCAATTCGTAGATGTCTTCGATTCCCCGTGACGCTTTGAAAACCAGTGCCTCAAAGCCAGGTGTGATCGGCGTGTTGAGTTCGACACTCAGCGCTTTGGCTCGCGCAATGACCTCCTGCGGATCGGAAATGTCGGCCGGTGTGATCGTGTTCATGACTTCGGCAGCCGTGTAGCCCAGCATGCGTTCCGCGCCGACGTTGAAGATCTGGATGACACCCTTCGCGTCCGTGGCAATGCTGGAAAAATTCGCGCTGTTAAAAATGGCACTCTGCAAAGCGCCGGCCTTCACGAGCGCTTCTTCGGCCTGTCGCCGAGCCGTGACGTCTTCCATCGCCAGCACCAGCAGTTCGCCGTGCTGACCCGCCTGAAGCTTGCGGGCGTTGAGCAGCATCACGCGTCGCCCAATGTCCGGAAAGGTGTGTTCAAGTTCGAAATCGTCGAACAAGGTACTTTTGGGAACAATGTCTTCCAGCAGTGTTCGCAGGTCAGGGATATCCCATTGACCGTTGCCAAGTTCGTAGATCAGTCGCCCCTCGGTCTCAGCCGGAGACACATGAAACGTCTGATAAAATGCTCGGTTGGCACTCTGAACCCGCAGCGTAGCATCCAGAATCAACAGCGGTTCTCGGACTGTATCGACGATGTTCTGCGCGTAATTCTGGATGTCATCAATGAGTGGGATCGAGTTTGGCATAGCAGTGTTTCGAGCCCGTTCGAATGATTCCTAAAGGCATAAAAAAAGCCGATGTGGAGGCAACCTCGCAACGAGATTCCTCCACATCGGCCTACTCCGCGACCTGCATCCGGATCGCCCGAGATGCCTTTCGATGAGTCTTCCGCAAACAAATTGAAAAGTGGCCAACGCCTGCCTGAGCGTTGACCTCGCCGGTCATCATACAGAATTTTTTCCAGAAAGCACGTTCATGTTCCCACGAATTCAGCGAGTGGACAAATTCCGTCACTCTGCTTTGCTCAGCAAACGCAGGGAGTTTGGTTTTACTGAGAAGATTTCCGCAGACCGACAGATGTCCGCCGACGGAGCGGCGGCGACGGCGAGTACGACGTAAATACCTGGATTTTGGGCCTACAGATCAACCTCAATCCGGTGTCTTAACAAAGCACTATGTTGCCGATTCCGGTGAAATCGCCGGCACAAAGACGGAGAGTGCTTTCGGTTCGATCCGAAATGTGGCTGGAGTATGGCCGAGCAATTCTCCATCGGCCGTGATTCTGCGAGATCGATGCAGTGGGCGAATTTCGAAATCTGTGCCATGCGTCGTGAAAACAGTATTGACGGGATCCAGATTTCCATGCCACAGCGCCGGAATCAGCGGCAGAACATGCCAGCTTCGTTTGATTTCCAGACTGTACAGATCAAGCCGCCCATCGTCGATTTTTGCTTCGTTGTGAATTGTCAGGCCACCACCGTAGTGGCGTCCATTTCCAACAGCAATCTGCCACGTCTTCGCTGTGCGGCGTTCGGTGCCGGAAGTGATTTCCACGTTAAATGGTCGGCCATGCAACATGGCATACGTCGCCGCCCAGATATACGCGAGGACGCCCCAGCGCGACTTCGCGCCTCGCGTCAGTCGGCGTGTGACACTCTCTGCGACACCAATGCTGGCGACGTTCAGAAACGGTCGATCGTTGACCCAGCCCACGTCGATTAACTTCTGGTGCCCCTGGAGAATGACCTCGCACGCGGCTTGAAGATCGGTGGGCAACTGCAGCGTGCGTGCCAGATCATTGGCGGTGCCCAACGGCAGTATTCCCACCGGAAGCTTGACCTTGAGGAGACTCTGCAGCGCTCGATTGATTGTCCCGTCGCCGCCGCCCATGATGATCATATTCACATTGGGAGCGTGCTGCAGAATCAGAGTTGAAATGTCCGCACCGTGTAATTGCGGCTGGATAAGTTCCAGACCACCATCGGCGAGATGTGTCCGGGCGAGATCAGCATCGCTCTTCCCTCGGCGAGACTTTGCATTGATCAGTAGTAGTGCCCGTTGCTGCATTGTTAATTCACTTGTTGTTGATGACCGTTGGCTGGTACTCTTTGGCCGGTCGCTGGAGAACGGATTGCGTCCATCGCTTTTACAGGAGTCAGTTCGATTCAGCCCTCAATGACCTGAACATCAATGGTCATACGTTCCGTTGCAGTGGAGTAAAGTGTCCCTGAAGTTGGTGCTGCATCCCGATAATGGCGCCCGTAGGCAACACGGACGTGGTTGAAGCTTGCGAGCACCCCGTTTGTCGGGTCAAATCCTCGCCAGCCAACTTCCGGAAGGTACAGTTGCAGCCATGCATGCGACGCGTCGGACTGAGCAGGGGCAATACCCGTGTTGCTGGTGTATACGTAGCCACAGACATAACGAGCCGGAATGCCCAGCAAGCGGGCCATGCAGATGAACAGATTTGCAAAGTCCTGACAAACGCCCTGTTTGCTCGTGAACACCTCGTACGGCGTTGTTTCCAGTTTTGTGCTGCCCGGGACATAGCTGTATTCACGGAACAGTGCCAGGTTGATGGCGAACAGAGTTTCCATCAGGTCGTGATGATTCCTCTCCACGAACGACATGGCGTAGTCGTAGAGTTCGCGAAGTTGTGTTTCCGGCAGCTCAAGAGGGGCCAGATACGGAGAGAGCATTCTGTGCTCCCATGGCATCCAGATGAGTGGAAACGACGGACGAATTGGTGCATGCGTAAATGCGAACGGATCAACGCGGGACAGGGCGACAGTGGATTCAGCGGTGAGTGTAAGTTCCGAGTAGGGCTGTCGGATCTCGAACCGACTGGAAAAGTTGCCAAAGACATCTTCGAAATCGAAGATCGGGACATCGGGGGCTATCTTCAATTGGTAGTCGAGCACACTTTGACGGGCGTCATCAATCGGGCGAAGGTGGACACAGTGGCTGCTGTGTTGAATCGGCTGATCGTATTTGAAATGCGTCGTGTGCCTGACAGTCAAATGACGTCTGTCAGCGTTGTAATGGGCAGGTATTGTCACGGTGTCAGTTCCTCAACTGCTCTGTACGGCCCGACAGACATCGTCGATGTCTCTTTTCGGCATTGAAGTCTATTCGTGGTCAGAATCACTTGTTCAAGACAACGTGATTGCCAGCTGCTTCAACGCAGGTGGAAGATACTGATGCTGGCCACACTGTGCGAGGCGATCAGTCGCAATGCGTGCCAAAATGGTCCATGTTCCGCGCGCATTGTGCGGTTCTTCACTGCGAATATCTCGCTGCGAAGAGAATTGCGGGCAAAGGGTCCGCCTGAATCCCAACATCGCATTCGGCACGATTGATGCGGGTCAATGTGTAGCATCCTCGTCCCACATCGCCGCTGCGGCAGGACGCGAAGGATATGCGGATGTCCGGGCCATGGTGAGGAAACGGCCTGCAGAATCGTTGCTGGCTTGCTTCGGTGTTGGGCTGGTCACGGGAGTTGTTGTCTCACTGCTCCTCCAGCGAAAGTAGAAACCCACTGCGGGCTTCGCCCTCAACCCGCTCATCCTGAATTGTAAGGACTTCTCATGCCGACCGCTCAATCTCATGTCGATCCGATGACCGAGGTGCTAGCCGATTATCGCCGACAGGAGATGACCGACTTTGATCATGCCTGGGTGGGGATGGAGCCAACTTTCCAAAGCCGGAAGTCAGTCCAAAAGTGGAATAAGATGTCGGTCGAGCCGGGAGGCGAGGACGCATATTTCGAAGACGACTACATGCTCAGGACTCAAAAGCGGGTTGTCCGGAAAATCAGAAAGATGTACGAGGAACAGCGCGACGAGGGCCAGGCTCACTGCATGTTCTCTCGGGTGGAACTGGATGAAGACCTCGATCAGTGGCAGGTGCGGCGACAATGCCTGATGTTTCACTGGCCCGACGAGGAACTGGAGCCGCTGGAAGTGCGGCTGTCGCTTGACCCGGAGACTTTCGAGTACAGTATCAAGCCCGTACCGCTGGCCTGGTTCTACGACGAGCGTTTCGTGCAGTTTCTCGAAGAGTTCCTGTGGAAAGTGCCTCGTAAACTTGGGATGTCGTTCGCGATGGCCCACGGAGGCGGACAATTTTCTCTCTCGGCCAAGACCGTCATGACCAGGAGCCTGCTGGCCGACGACATCGCGGCAAAGTTGAACCATCCCGAGCTGGCCACCTGGATCATGGACTGGCCAAACCCCGATGATCGCGCTTTCCGCGCAACAAAACCCCGCGCGACCGCTTTTGAAAAAATCCTGATGGATTATTGGGCGGGCCGGTTCCATCCCCGCGCAAATGGCCTGTTGATCGCGGAAAACGCGTTACTCGATCGTGGATTTGGCCCAGCCTGCATGGCACCCGACTGGCTGATGAATTCAAAAAGCGGTCCTGCTGGCGATCCGCGTGAGGTATTTCAAACGAACTTTGCCTTTGGACGGACAGTGCGATGGAGCGCTCAGAACATCCATCCTGGCTATTGGCAGTCCGCCCATCCCGACGAGGACGGTTACCGGCCCGACCAGATCATGCGTTACAGCGAAGGCAACCTCAACCGACTGCAAATCGCCGGCGAACTGCACGTCAAGAGTGGCAAAGTGCTGAACATGGAACAGTCGCCCGAGTTCGATGCCCCTCTGGACATAGCTTTGCTGACCACCGAGGCCAGTTGGGAGAATCGTGCGCAGATGACTCGAACCAGCGCTCGGGATTATGTTGAGGCGCAATTGCTCTACATTCATCACCTGCGGCATCTTCAGAAGCATCCACATGTCAGACTCATCGATTCGCTCCTGCAGGACCAGATTCTTGGCGATGCAGAGACGACACTGCAGCGTCATGGCGGTGAACAGGAATTGAATAAGCTCCGCCGCTCGGCCCGCAAGATGAACCTCGCATCGTCGCGTGGCCGGATCAACACGGACTGGATTGAACCTGAGGCGCTGTTTTGGGCGTCGTGGAAATCGCTCCCTGCGGGCGAAAAATCGGCCATTGCCCGCGAAGTCATCGGGAACTTTCTGACGTTCGTACATGAGGCGGCAGCAATGGACCCGCGGCCCGACGCTCACGGCAACGACCCGATGGAATGGCACCGCCACCGCGTCCATCCGGTGCTGTGGCAGGCGATTCTTGACGCCCCCTCGGGGAAGGCCAGCGATCCGATCAACAAAGAATTCACCGCCTGGCAGGCAGACCAGAAGTCTTACCTTGCCCGCCGTCCCATCTGGTCGCAGGTTCACGACACGCCGCCACCATGGAAAT
>JAYTAK010001449.1:0-12261 GCA_043737515.1 Candidatus Kuenenia sp.
GGCGTGGACTTAAGGAATTTCAACGGCGAGCGGGGGACGTAAGTCCCCTGATTTGCTTGGGTTCGCGACGAATATCAGGGGATTAACATCCCCCGCTCGCCTTAAGTCCACGCCATTGGGGCTAGTCCCGGTCGGAGCGACAACTGAGAAGCTACCCACACGACGCCCCACTCTCCCCTCTCTCTTTTCGCTCGCTCGCCGGCGGCGACAGCGGTGGCTCCAACGACAAGGGCCTCACCTATGCCAATCCCCTGAAAGCCGTTCTGGACGCATTGAAAGTCAACCTCTTGTTTTAATGATCTGCGGTGTCCAGACATGACACCCTGGCGCGGCGTTGCCGCAAATCCGAAGTTCGAATTTCGAAATCCGAAAGAACAACGGTCGAAAAGATGCGTGCAAAATCAGCCGCCACGCGTTAGCGTCCGGTGCTCCCGCTTCAATCGGAGGAAGGTTGTTTATGGCTGATAAGTCAGACGATGCCCTGCAAAAGGCGCGGGCAGCAAAAGTCGTCGCCGAGCAGGTGTTTTCAAAACTGCTCGGTGACGTGGCGATTGGAATTACACGGATCGAAGGTGCCTATGGCCTGAAGATCAATGTGACGAAAGCCCCCGCCGACACGCTTCAACTGCCCAACAGCGTTGAAGGTGTACCGGTTAAGGTTGAAGTTACAGGCAAAATCCGCAAGCGAACGATCGGAAACAAAAAGGCTGAAGAGTCTTGAACAGGCGGATTCGCCCTCAGGCGTCAGCGAACTCATCTGCCGCCTACGCCTGCGGCTCGCCGTTAAACGATAAACATCTCATCCATGGCCGTGTTGAGTATAACCGCGAGTTGCACGACCATGTAATCAAACGGTTGCTCACTCCGCAGTCTCGGTCGTCGCGATTTCTTTTGTCAGCCATGCGGTGGCGTCGGCAAGATGAGGATCTGCGAATGCAGGTTCGGGAGCGGGTTGTTCGTAGTCGATGGCGTCGCGGGCTGTGAGCCAGCTTTCCCATTCCAGTTTGGACATACGGTGTTCATGCCCTTCGGACGGTTTCACGCCCCAGTCGTTTTCGGGCTTCAGATCATCGGTACGGTGGATATTCAAGCCGCTGGGACGATAGTAGTTTGCGGTTGTCAGCTTAAGCAGGCTCTTGCCGGATTCCAGACGCAACACCGTCTGCACGCTGCCTTTTCCAAAGGTACGCTCGCCGACAACGATCGCTCGATTGTTGTCCTGCAGCGCGGCGCTCAGGACTTCACTGGCGGACGCACTGTAACGATTCACGAGCACAGCGATCGGTAGGTTCGGCAAAGTCATGCCCTGCTTCGCCAGCCATGTTCGTTCGGGAACCGTGCGTCCTTTGACGCTGACAATCGTGCCTGCTTCAAGAAACATATCGCTGATGTCAATCGCGGCTGTCAGCAGTCCACCGGGATTGGAACGCAGGTCGAGTACAATGCCTTTGACACCGGCTTCCACCAGAGTCTCCATTGTCTGCCGCAGATCATCCGTGGTGTTTTTCGTGAAGTGTGTAATACGCAGGTAGCCAAACTTGCTGACGTCATCCAGCATGTAGTTCCAGGTGTGGTCAGCGTTTCTGCGGTGTCCCACGACTGTCGGGATCTGAATGATCTCTCGTACCACGGTGACTTGTTCTGTTGTTGTCGCATCTTTCCGCACAACGCCGAGGTCCACCGGACGACCGGACGGGCCTGTCAGTCGTTCCGTGAGTGCAGCCTGCGTCAAACCCTTCGTGGACTTGCCATCGACTTCAACAATCTCATCGCCGGCTTTCAATCCTGCGCGGAAGGCGGGCGAACCTGGCAGGACACTGATGACTTCCAGTTTGACGCCCGATGCGTTGACATGAATTCCGATGCCGCCAAATTCCTGATCGATGTACCGATCGAACTGCCGCACGTTTCTCGGAGCGATGTAGCTGGAATACGGATCAAGATGTGTGGCCATTCCCTGAATGGCCGCTTCCACCAAATCGCGTCGATCGACGTCGTTGACGTAACTCAGGTCGATCTGTTCGTAAGCTTCGGCGAAGAGCCGCATGAGTTCGAAGTCTTCCCGCGTCCTGTCGATCGCCGTTTTGTCTTCCACCGCGTTCAGTGTTGGCTGAGCCGCGTAGAATCCTGCAGTCGCTGCCAGCAGACACATGAGAATCGAAGACGTGAGTTTCATTGAGATTCTTCCAGGGCGGGATCGATTCAGGCGGGCATTCGAGCAAGCGATTTGCATCGAATGGCTTTTCAGGCTGAAATACACTCCCGAAGGATAGCCCAACAGCGTTCCCCGCGTGAAGACACGAACGGGAATTTCCGGCACGGTTCCGCAATCGCCTGAAAATTTATTTGCTCGTTTTTCCAGTGACCTCCTGCTAAGCCACACCCGCATGACCGCTCCGATCGCATGGATGAATGGAGAATTGATTCCATACGCACAGGCTGCCGTTCCTGTCTGGGATCTGGGCGTTGTTGCCGGAGCGTCTGTCTCAGAGATGGCTCGCACGTTCGCTCACCAGCCGTTTCGACTCTCGCAGCACCTTGATCGCCTGCAGCATGCGATTCACACGCTCGGATTTCCTGAACGTTACGACAAACAGCAAATCCTGCAGGGCATCCAGGGCGTGCTCGCTCACAACCTTCCGCTGATTCCTGCCGACCGCGACCTCGGAATCGTGATATTCTCGACCGCCGGTCCAAACCCGACGTACCTCGGCAGTGAACTGGCCGGAAGGACTCAAGCGACGACCGCCGTACACACGTTTGACCTGCCGTTTGAAACCTGGCGACCGCAACTGCGCGACGGCGTGCGGCTGCGAACCACAAGCGTGCGGCAGATCCCGGATGACTGCTTTGACGTCCGCCTGAAAGTTCGAAATCGGCTGCACTGGTGGCTGGCCGATCACGAAGCCACGCAGTTGGAACCTGGCAGCAAGGCATTGCTGCTGGATCACGCGGGGTTCATGACTGAAACAAGTACGTCCGCTGTGCATCTTGTCTGCCACGGTCGCATCATCACATCCGACTCAAGCGTCCTGAACAGTCTGAGCAGCCAGCTCGTTGAAGAATTCGCAAAGACTCATGGCATCCCGTTTGAACGACGCCCGATTCCGTTCGGGGAATTCCGAAACGCCAGTGAAGCATTTCTGTCCTCCAGCGCGGCCACGCTGTTACCGGTGAGTCATATCAACGGCGAACAGGTAGGCAAGACAATTCCCGGCCCGGTGTTCAATCAGATGGTTGCCGCATGGAGCGAACTGGTCGGAATCGACATCGTTGAGCAGATCCTCGGCGCACAGACAATCCGTTAACGCAAGCGGGTTGTGCCGGTCAACCACCCATCTCTTCGCGCAGGCGACACAGCACGCGGTATTTCGATTGACGGATCGCCCCCTGACTGACTCCCAAGTCCGCAGCAATATCGGCTGTGGGGTGACTCTCGACCGTCAGCCGCCAGAAAGCCTGCCATGTTTTGTCGTCGAAGTCGTCGCGAATCGCCACCAATGCACGTTGCAGCAGTCCATGAAGTTCATTGGAAGTCGCCGGCTCATTCTCGTTGTCAATCCAATCCGGATAGTCGCTCATTTGTCGAACAAAGTCTGAGCCTCCCTGTGCCAGGGGAGTATCGCCGCGCTGGCGGTAAAACAGACGCACCTGATTGCGAGTAATGACCCATAGCCAGCCGCGAAAACTTGAGTGTTCGTTTTTAGCATCAAAGTCGGCAGAGTGACGGTAAACCGACAGAAACACTTCCTGCACCGCATCGGCGGCATCTGGAGTGTTCAATCCACCGCGTCGAGACCAGCTATAGACGAGTGGCGTATAGACGTCTGCCAATTTCTGCCACGCATCCGGTTCGCGCCGCTTCATGCGAGCAATCAAGCTCCCGGAAGTCGATCCTCCGGAAAAACCATCGGAACACGAAGGGACCAGACTCATGTCCATGATCCCTTGTTATCAGCGTTGTTTTGGGTGAACGATCTCCTGATCCAACATGGCATGTCGGCAGCGTACCAAACCAGAATCATCGTGTCCAGCACGGGGTGTTTTGTCGCAGTGATTGGATCACTCAGCAAAACTGACGATGGCAAAGTGCGCCATCGCCGAATCGAGCAGGAAATCCGCTGACTCCTCTGACGTCTTCAGAGATACTGGACCTGGTGATAATGGATACTCAGGGCGAATCACCGCAACGTTCGACCGCGGGCTGCTGTCATTCGCCATGGCAATCGATTCAGACTCATGTGAACTCGCGTTCCCATCATTCCCCGTCTGATCGCTGGATCGAGCGGCAGAAGCGCTCACCAGGGACCATTCAGCCAGCAGCCGATCGGGCAGCGTGCTGAATTGATCCGGCCGATCGGTATCGACCGGGTCGCCCGCTGCGATCACAAAACTGAACGGAACACTCCATACGCCGACTTCGCCGGTTGAACTGACCGCTCGCACCCACGCTCGATAGGTTCCTGTCGGCAGGGCTGTCGCTGGTGTGTAAGTCTGCGTCGTGAGATTTGTCTCGTGGATCAGGCGGGTGTTGAGTCCCTCGTTTGTGACCCAGAGTTCATAACGAACGGCTCCATCGACGGGCTTCCAGGAGAACGTCGGCGTCGTATCCGTGGTCGAACCGGTTGGTGTCAGCAGTTTTGTCTGACCCCCAATGTGAATATCGACAGGAGCCGACCAGAGTCCTCGGACACTGTTGGTTCCGATTGCAATCACCCACCAGCGATACGGTCCATCGGGAAGATTCGCAGGCGGAGTCCAGTTTGTCGCGGTGAGGTTCTTCTGGTTGTAGACGGTAGCACCAGTCGTGACATTCAGTACCTGCACTTCGTACTTTGTGGCTCCAGTGACGGGATTCCAGGTAAACGTCGGTTTGCGATTGAATGTGGAATTCAATGGTGACGTCAACTGCGGTTGTGCAGCGACGGTGAAATCCACAGGAATCGACCAATAGGCGGTCTTTCCGGCGACATCCATCCCGCGAACCCACGCTCGATACACACCCAGTGGCAGATCTGTTGCGGGCATCCATGAGGTCGTGGTGATCGTCTGATCGCGAACAACCTGCATTTGGCCTGTGGTCAGATTGTCGATCCAGAGATCGTACTTCACCGCGCCAGGCACGGAATTCCACGCGACGATTGGTCTGGCGGTCGGTTGTAACCGCGTCATTGACTGAAACGTGACTCGAGTGACAATTCGGAAATTGCGGCGAGGCGACCAAGCAGACTGCACACCAGCTACGTCTGTCGATCTCACCCACACCGCGAAACTGCCGATGCCCAGATCCAGCGTGGGAGTAAAATCTGTCGTTGTCACAGTAAACTGCTGAACGGGGTACGTCCCGATGGTCTCATTGTTGATCCAGACGTCATACGAGACAGCGCCAAAAACAGGTGACCACACAACCACAGGGCGTTGAGAAGTAGTGGTTGCACTCGGGGCGGTGATTGCGAGCGGCACTGCGGTGGTTGCATCGGCGACTGCTGGTGCCGCTTCACGATGACCCACATTGTCGATGGCAACGGTGTAGAAGCGGTAAAAGTGTCCCGGCAAACCGGCAAACGCGGTCGAGGTCAGCGGGGTAGCAGTCAGCAGCGGTGAGAACGGCCCGCCATTGTCCGAAACAAACACATCGAATGTTCCAATTCCGGAACCACCGGTGTCGTCGCTTCCTGACCAGGCGACGTTGAATGGCGATACAGATTGTGCAACAAGGGCCGCGACGCTGCTGGTCGGTGTGCCCGCATCGATTGTGACAAGGGCTTCCTTGTTGGGATCCGTTCCCGCTGCGGGATTGTGAGGATCAATCTGGTTCGTCGCGATTGGGGAGTTGGTGTCAAAAATGATACTTGCGATGGAACGAATCTCTGTACCAGTGGCAAGTCCGGACACAGGGCGGATCAGGAACTCCAAAAATCCCTCACCGATCTGATCGTCATCGTTCGGCGGTAAAAATCCCGCCAGAGCATCTTCGGGAAGTTGTCCTGTGGCAGGATCCACGGCACGGAGAATCCACGAGACTACGCGTGTGATGGAATTCAGAGACGCCGAAAAATCCACGAACAAGGGCGAGCCATCCGGATTGGTGAAGTCCACGCGAGTCACATACGACTGCAAACCGGCCGGGACATCAATAATCAGTGGTCCAAAGCCAAAGTCTCCCAGTTCAAACGTGGCCAGATCGAGGTTCGCATTTAGTGTGTGAGTGACAAACACTTCCTGCGCGGGAGCCGTGGCTGCCGATTCATTCTCGAAGTGGATGACGAATGGGAAGAGGTCATCCTTGGCCAGAAAGTTCTGCGATCCAAATCCATCTGGGCCGATGATATCATTGGGATCGAGCGATCCGACCGTTCCACTTGAACCGCCGCCTGCGGGAGGACGCGGGCCAGGAAGCGGTGGTGCCTTGGGAGGAGGAACAGGACAACTGCCACCTCCACCTCCGGGACTTGCATTCGGGGGATCTCCAGGCGCAATGCCGAAAATGTGATTGATAAGCCTGACATAAGCGTTGAGGAACTCACGCCACGGGTCAGGTACATAGCCGCCGTTGTCGTTCGGTACCGGGGGATCTGAATCACCATATGGTTGATCGCATTTTGGGAACTCGGGTGGAATGTCCTGCAAGCCCGTGGGATCGTTATTTGAGACGGGATCGTTCCCGACATACCGCCGCAGGTTGATGTCTCCGCCGTCAAGGTTGAGCGGGTCGTCGCTGACGAACTGGCCTGTCAGGGGGCTGTAGTTGCGGAAGTGCATCAGAGCCAACCCGTCACCGGCCGTCTGCACCCCGAATTCGCCGACGAACTGGAACAGATTCGGAACTGTTGCCTGGACCGTGGTCGTCTCGCCGAACGGCAGGTAGGTGTAGCGATTGGCATAACTCCCGGTTGCGTTGGTCAGCCCGACTGTGTTTCCGGTCGCGTCGAAGTCGAAGTAAGCGGCAGTCCCATTGGCCGCAACTCGGCTGGTCAGTCCCAGCCCGGCCGTGTAATGAGCTACCAAAGCACCGCCCGGACCGTATTCGGCAGCCACGTTGACCAGCCGAGTGGGATCGATCAGAAATTCGCTGCGGACGCCATTCCGCGTCGCCGCCCGCCGGTTTCCAAAGGCATCGTACTCATAAGCGAATGCGCCTGTCGGGCCAGCCGCGGACAGCAGTTGGTTTTGATCGTCGAAAGCGTAGTTAGTGGCCGTCGTTTCGTCGCTTGTCCGGATCAGGTTTCCGTCGGGATCGTAGTAGAAGCTGGTATCCCCGGCTCGAATCACCTGGTTCAGATTGTTCACCTCGTAGTCCGTGGTACCGAGCTGGCTGTCAGCTACCAGTTTCCGATTCCCGTTCGCGTCCCAGGTGTAGGCGATCGTTCGACCGCCTGGCAAAGCGACAGACACCAATTGTCCGACGGCGTCATATCCGTAGGCCGTGATTCCATCGGCCGTCGCCGGATCACTGTCCGTGAGTGTCGAGCTGATCCTTCGTCCTTCTGCATCATACGCATACTGAAATTTCGAATTCACCGCCCCGCCGGGTGCAAAGTTGGTGAGAGCGAGCAACTGCCCGACGGCGTCGTATTGATAAGTTGTGAAAGTTCCGTTGCCGTTGTCTCTCCGAATGAGACGTCCTGCCGCGTCCAATTCGTAGTCCACGATCAGTGCGTCGGATCCATTGGTCAGCTTGTCCAGACGACCGAGGGCGTCGTAGAGGTACTTCACGACGAAGCCGTCCTGGTCGGTGCTCTGAGTCCGCTGGTTCACGGTGTTATAGGTGAACTCGAGAAAGCGACCGTTCGGGTAGGTAACTCTGGTCATCGCGTTGGTGACCGGATCATGGGTGAAGTTCGTGTCGCCCGTCGCGTCGGTGACTTTCGAGAGATTGTCGCGGGTATCGTAAGTGAACGTCTGGATCGACCCGTCGGCGAATGTGGTTTTTTCCGGTCGACCTTTGGCATCATAGTCATAATCGATGGCGCGACCGCGGCGGTTGATCGTCTCATCCAGTTGGCCGAACGCATCGTAGCTTGCCTGTTGCTGACTGCCATCGGCGTAAGTGATCTCGGTCAGGTTTCCATTTGCATCATAGTCGTATTCGGTCGTGATGCCTTTCGCATCGGTGTAGCCGACAAGATTCTTGAAAGTGTCTTCGTACTCAAACCTGACTGTCTGGCCAAGCGGATCAGTGGTACTCAACGGTGATCCGCAGGAACAGAATTCGTAGCCGTACATCAGCCCGGTCGGAGTCACCAGTTGTGAGAGCTGATGATTCGCGTCGTAGTCGTATTGAGTTGTATGGCCCAGGGCATCCCGAACCAGTTCCGGTCTCCCTGAATCGTTCGATAAAACAGTCACAGCCCCGCCAACAGCAGGAGTGACGGTGATCCCGGCCGCGGAGTCGTAGGTAAACGTCACGCGTTCCTGATCAGCATCGCGTTTTCGCTCGATCTGCCGACCCTGCGAATCGTAGGCGTACCGAATGTGTGTATTGTCCGAGAAGGCAATCTCCGCCAGCGCGTGTTCGCGCTGCAATCCCTGTCCAGTGACGTACGAATAATCGTGGCTGCCGTAGCGGTCGGTGTATCCCGTCAAATGCTCGCCGGCCGGGTCGTAGACGTATGTGACCGTCTCACCGTTCGAATCGGTGAGGCTGGCAATTCGGCCGTTGGCGTTGTAGTTCAATGTCAGGCCGACGCCGCCAGAGCTGGAAGTGAGAGTTTTCAGCCGACTGCTTCCGTCGTATCCGGCGGTGATGCGGTTTCCGTTGGGATCTTCGACGAAATCCACCTTGCCGTCGACTCGGAATTGCTGCACCAATCCGCCGAGTTCCCGGAGCCGGAATTTCCCACTGACCAACGTGAGCGTCCCCGTCTCTCCAATGCCGCCGAGGTAGCTGCCATCGGGCTGTTGAGCGAAGAAGCGAAATGCACCGCCCTCATTGAGAGTGACGTTGCCGTCCGCATCGGCTGCGGCGGAGATGTCCCAGTTGTGTGACCAGCCACGCCCGAGCGGCCCGACCTGATATCGGCCAGCGATGTCGTTATTGAATTGCCGAGCAAAGACCAGGTCCGATCCGGATGTCGCCAGCGCGGCGTCGGTCACACCGGGGCTGTCATTCGCGGCATACGATCCGACCGCCTGCTGCACCTCGAACCCAAGCAGTCGAGCAATGTCCGATGTGCGAATGCCGAGTTGGCTGAGGTAAGTGGCGTTGTCTCCGAGTAATCGGACGTAGTCCCGAGTCGTTGTCCCTACCTGCATGAGGAAGTTTGCGAAGATCGCGTCCCATGCATCGCTCGGAATGATCGTTGGCCGCATTTCGGCCTTGAACAGATTCCAGTTGACCGCAGTCGCGCCGCCCGGATCGAGGACATTTACCTGAAAATTGGCGGTAAAACCCTGTTCGCCTGGTTGTGTGAGGAAAATGACTCGCTGAGTTCCGGTCTGCCCGGGCCGAAGGATTCCCGCCGGGCCGTCCGGTGCAATGCCCAGGAAATCGATTCCGGAATCGACATTGAAGTCGCCGATGAAATCTCGCTGCTGTTCCAATCGGATGCGAGTGTTTCCTCGGACTTCCAGCAGCGGTGCTGGCTGATCCACATTGCTGGTATTCGTATAGTTGATCAGAATCGAACTTTGTCGCCCTTGTCGCAGAAATCCAGGCGTGATGACCTCAATGAGGTATGGATTTGGAATCATCACACCGGAATTGGGAACGATTTGGAATGCCGCAGGCAGAGTTGAGGAGTTGGCCCCGTCAGCCGCGACGACATCGTACGTTCCGACGGCCTGACCTGTCAGATTGAATCTGGCGAAGATCGTTCCTGAATCCCCAACGTCGATCGTTGCCGCCGGGATGGTGGTTCCACCATTGACGAGGCTGATCGTTGTCGCTTGAGTAAACCGGGAGCCGCGAATTCCGAGCGTGACCGTCCCTGTGTTTTCGCCCGAAGCACGGTCGATTCCGGTCAACGCAAACCCGAGTATTGTCGCTGTCATGGTAAACGTGCCCGTCGAACCGGCGGTTCGTCTTCGCGCCAGGACGTAGTACACGCCCGGTGCAGTCGTCGTCGTCACGGTCACCTTCTGGTCGGGCTGGAATGCAACGGCGGCATAGTCATAATTGCCCGGAGTCGGCAGGTGCAGACGACTGACATAGAGTTCGGTTGCTCCGTTCGCCGCGGCACTGTCGAGCACGACCGACAGCGTCTCTCCCGCGGCCACGCTGAGTTTGAAATATTGGTTTTCCAGTGCGGTGGAAAACTGTTTGGTGGTGGGTGTCGCCAATGGCAGGACCGGCAGAGTCACAGTCGTGGCCGCGATGGATGACAGGATGTTGTTAGCACGGTTCGTTTCGTTGGGCACCTGATAACGGCGGTCCGTCTGTATGATCATGAAGAAGTTACCCGACATCACGGCCGGCAGGATCACGGGCGAACTTGCCACGTAGGAACTGTTTGCGGCCAACGAGCCTGTGTGCGGCACTGTTGCAAGGAGCGTGTCGCTGGCATCAAGGGTCTCATCAGATGAAAAGTACACGGCATCCTGAAAACTGGTCGTGATCGGGTTCGTGCCGACATTTCGTACGTTCCAGGAAACAGTGACTCGCTGGCCGGGCTGTGCGGAAGCAGGTGCAGTGACCAATGCCATGGCAAGATCGGCCGGAGTGGGCTGAACACCGAAGTTTCGGTCGATCACACTTGTCGTATCCGTCGCCAGCGTGACGGAGTAACTTCCAGCAAGTCCCGTTGGAGCCGTGCGTTTGAAACCAGCGTCCACCACCGTGGCCACGGAATACGAACCAGCCACCAGGCCCGTCAAGGCATAGTTGCCGCTCGCATCGGTCTGAACAGAGTCCTCGCCAGCGTCGAAGCGACGATTTCCATCGGCATCGATGAAGACCGTTCGGAACTGGAGGCCAGGTTCGCCAGCGCCTTTCGTACCGTTTCCATTCGTATCCTGAAACAAGGTGCCACTGATGCGTCCGGCACCCTTGTAAGTGAAGGCAAAGATGTCTGAGCTATAGTTTCGATCGCCGACGACGACATTATTCGACATGGTGTCGAAGATCACGGTCGGACTGGTGGCAGCGATGAAGTAATTGCTTCCGCCACCATTGGCAATCCCGTCGTCCAAACTCGCGGTGCCCGAGTAGTTGTAGCTGGCGAGTACAGTACGTCCAGTTTGGAGGTCACGCAGATAAAGATCGTAGCCAGTGTAGATACTGGTATTGCCATCAACGAACCCGGATACGAGGTCCGTCGCGATGCTGAGGAACGACACATAGCGGCCATCGGCCGTGATACGAGTGCTAGCGCTACTGCGATTTACGATCGACGATGCGTTGTCACCGCCTGCAGTTCCACCGCTGTTGACGCTGACGAGCGTGGTCGTCGGTGTCGACCCGGAGAAATCACGCAGGAACACCTGCCACTGACTGTTCGAGGGGAGGGAAGTCAGATTTGTCGATGGTGTCTGGAAGATAATCTTCTGGCCGTCCGCGCTGATGGATGGAGCTAAGGCGAGAGCGTTGCCACCAGCAACGCCAGTCATGTTCACGCTGACCAGTTCGGTAGTGCCGGTCGACAGATCACGGCGGTAAATCTGTAGTCCGCCTCCGGCTGGAGTACTCAAGTTCGAGGCCTGGGAACTAAACGCGACATAACGACCGTCGGCGCTGATGCTCGGTTGGAAGTAGGTTTCAGGCAAACCAAACCCAGTGCCGATCCCCGATTGCGAATTCCCAGCAAGATTGGGAATGGTACTGACGCTTACCAACTGCTTTGTCCCGTCCTCCAGGTTGTAGACAAACACATCCTCGACGCCATTGGTGTCGGTGACGCCTGAGATCAGATCACTGGAATTCGAGATAAACATCAGCCGACTGCCATCCGCGCTGAACTTTGGAAAATACGAATTATGGTCAACGTTGGCGCCTGTGTCGCCCGCCGCATTGCCTGAGGCATTCACATTAACCATGCGGGTCGTTCCAGTAACGCGGTCATGTACAAAGAGATCGTACTCGCCCGCGGAGGTCACGCCATTCACCAGGTTGGTGGAGACGCTGGTAAAGGCGACGTATCGGCCATCCGGACTAATCGCCAGCTCATAACGCACTCCGGAATTCGAGGTGACGTTACCGGCAGGCGTGGAGCTGACGAGCGTCGTGATACCGGTGACGCGGTCGCGCAGAAAAACGTCGAAGACTCCATTGGTATCGATCGCACCCGGCACAAACACGGAGGCGTTACTGCCCGACAGGAACGC
>JAYTAK010001450.1:0-2304 GCA_043737515.1 Candidatus Kuenenia sp.
TCGAGAACTGAGTGACTGTCTCCAATCCGCGTTTTTTCGATTTGATTGGGTTCTTCCATTTTGATTTCAGCGAATCAGGGGCAGGCCGGTCATAAGCAGCAGAAATCATCGCATTCTCCTCCGCAGCATACTCGGTCGCCGGGATTGACAACAGCGTTCCTGACGATCGAGCTTCAATCGTTTAACCGCGTGGGCATCGCCCCGCGCTCCTGCACTGACATGCATCAATGTCCCTGAGACAAACAACCTCCACGGAGCGCGGCTCCGATAGCGTGGACTCAAAGAAGTTGTTCGGCGAGCGGGGTACGTAAGTGCCCTGATTTGCCTTGTTTGACCGGCATCAATCAGGGGATTGACATCCCCCGCTCGCCTAAGTCTACGCCATTGGAGCGAGGCCCGCTGGGCACGCGGTTAAACGAGATTACTGACTCGGCAGACTCAGAAACCCTAACAAAACCAGCATGAGCGACAATTCACGACAATCCCTGGTTGCACGGAAGGCACTTCTGCATCACAGTATGTGGGTCATCGGAATACTCAGGAAACATCGTCACACAGGTCGTCCATGAAGATTCACGCAACATGTCCCGCCTGCCAGGCAACCATCGCTGTCGCTGCTGAGAATGCAGGCAGGAGGGCTCGATGTCCAAAGTGCGGTGGCGGGATTCCGATCCCTGATGCTGCGCCGTCGCAATCTCCGCCGCAGCAAGGAAAGTCGCGGCCGCAGGCATCCGCATCTGGCACGTCGCAGCCACGCAGCGGGGCACCCGCAAACTCGCCGCGCGGCGATCAGCCTGAATCGCCACCCAGAAAAGCCCGACGAGCGAACGAAGGCGAGGGCGAACGCCCACCGGAAAAAGGCAAAACAGCACCGCCGCGTCGGCGGAAGGAACCTGCCGCTGACGACATCTGGGCTCAGCCAATTTCGAGCTATTCATCTCCCGCGATTGAAGAAGAGCACTACGAAGCGTTTGGAATTCCGCCGAAACGCAAACGTGGTCAGGACGAGGGTGAATACAATCCATACACGGCGCAGCGTGAAGCGGGAACTTACAACAGCTACACGCCACCCAGTTACAAGATCCCGCTGATCATGGCGGCGATCGGACTGGGAGCGGCGATTCTGTTCGGTGCGATCGGACTGGCGTTTCCTCCGGCAGCTCTCGCTGGCGCGGTGATCGGTGGCGCTATCGGATTCGTGCTGATGGCCTGGGGAGGACTCAAAATCCTGGGGAATGCATTTGAAGACAGCCCGATGACTGGATTTCTGTATTTGATGTGCGGTCCATATGCAATTTACTTTCTGTTTTCTCGCTGGGACATCAATCAGCATCCGTTTGTCGTCAACTTGTTGGGTTCCGTCGTATTTACGGTTTCCATGGTAGACCTCGGAATCTCAGGGCTCGGGAATTGATTGGGCATCACGAGCCGTTGATGAACAGACTGTTTCTTTTCGATGAATGAGATTGCCTGCCTGCCCTCTCTATGATCGGGCGTCATTCGAAGCCAGGTAAGTCCATGTCCAATTCTGCCAACGTCAATTCCATTGATGCCATCCGTCTGTTTGCGGCGGCGGTGGCGAAATTTCAGGAGGAAGCGCGACTGTGTCTGACGATGATGGATGCGCAACTGCGGCAGATTCTGTTCTGGCTGGAACGCGATCGACCGGGATTCTGGAAGCATGAGATCGAGAACTGCATGCGGGAAGTCGCCGACGCGCGTGTGCGGCTGCATCAGTGTCGGATGAGAAGGATGGGTGACTTCCGCCCGTCGTGCATCGAAGAAGTTAAAGATCTGGAGAAATCTCAGCACGACGTTGAGTTCGCTCAGAAGCAGATTCCCAACGTCAAACGCTGGTTTGGCGAAGCGACACATGAAGCCGAAGAGTATCGCGGTCGCGCCGCGCAGTTGACGCAGGCTGTCGAACGCGATCTTCCGCGACTGATGGCACTCCTGGCGTTTACCATCGATCGGCTGGAAGCCTATGCCGCTGTCAGCAGCCCGAGCGGTGTGCCGGACGCAGCCCGTATGCAACAGATCAGCGCGGAGCTGGAAGAATTCCTGAAGAATGCCCAGCAGGATGATCGTATGTAGGATGGACATTCATGTCCGTCGCATGGCCATAAAACACTGTTGAAGCGATGGTTATTTGACCTTGATAGCCGGTTGATAACGCGATCTTGTCTGGTCAATATCTCGGACATGAATGTCCAGGCTACGCATTGGTAAAAGTTCTTTGGAGTCCAAGCTGTGCTGAACGGAATTCGATCTCCCCAAACTCCATGCGTTCAATGGTAGTGAACG
>JAYTAK010001451.1:0-5333 GCA_043737515.1 Candidatus Kuenenia sp.
TGCAGCAGAACCTTGCCGCGTTCTTTGATACGCCGAAGACATTACAGGATCGCTTTGAAGCGGCCAGTTCGCGTTCATCGCCTGCAAAGCAGAACCAGATGGAAGTCCACTATTACGCGACGCGCGATGAGTATCAGGAACGGATTAAGGGCAAGGTTCGTCCGAATCTCGAAACCAACGGGCTGTATTGGGAAGACGACCGCACATCGTACTTTTTTGACAACCCGGAGAAGGACGGATTTTCCATACTTTATCACGAAGCCACGCATCAGATTCTGGATCTGGCGACGAGGGATGCTCGTAATACTGCCGCCAAAGCGCGTGGTCTGAAGCTCAGGCAGCGCCCGGCTGCACGCTGGAAGCTGGGCGAGAAATCGAATTTCTGGATTCTGGAAGGGATTGCGTGTTACTTCGAATCGTTCGATGTTGAAGATGGACATGTCTCCATAGGGCGTCCGGACTTTGAAAGATTCGATATCGCTCGACAACGCATTGTTGAGCCGATGTTTTACTATTATTTGCCAGCGCAGCAGTTGTCTGCACTTGGGCAGGAGGAATTTCAGCATCATCCGCAGATTGCTCCGTTGTATACTCAGGGCGCCGGATTCGCGCACTTTCTGATGCACTATGAAGATGGTCTTTATCGGGATGACATCATTACACTGTTGTCGGAGATTTATCGCCCCGATCCGGACAAAGTCCTTGAAGAACCATCGCTCCCGGCGATCACGGGGGTCAGCTTCGAACTTCTCGATCGCCAGTATCACACTCACATGCAGAACCTGGTTCCACTGACAGGTCAGGAGTCAAATCCATGAATGATTTTTCGCGAAGACAATTCCTGCAGACGGCGGTCGTATTGGGATCGACCGCGTGGGTGGCGGCCGAAGCGGCTCAGGTGAATGGAGAGCGGCCGGAGCAGGATGCGAGCGTCAAAGTCGTCAATCCGCGAGACCGTGTGCCGGTCTCTTTCATTATCGATGATTCAACCTGTCTGGTGAATCTGGCGTACTTCGCGATGCCGCAGTTTTCAGAAACGTGGCCGCAGCGTCAGGATTATCAAAAGGCATGGACCACGTGGCCGCGTGAGATTCCTGACAGCTTTGTGCGGCGCTTCGGCGAATGGTGCGCTGTACGCGGCGTGCGCGGCAAGTACAGCATCGTGCCACAACCGGCGTGCGTCGGCTGGGTCGATCGGGAAATGCCCGGATGGAGTCATCGCCAACTGGACGACAGTCTGCAGCTTGTTCGCGAATTGATGTTGCCGAACTGGGACATTCATCCGGAAATGGCGACGCACACGCGAGTCATCGACACGAAAACAGGACGCCCGTTTCCAGAACGCGGGCCGGAATGGATGGAGAACTGGCAATGGACCGACGGCAAGTCCGTGGATCAGCTTGCTGACTACCTGACGTACTCGCTGCAGATTCTGAAGAACGCCGGATTGCCCTGCGACGGCATCACCACACCGGGCGGCTTCGCAGGAAAAGTTGTGCCGGAACTGGCTCAGGCGACGCTGCAGTCTGTGCGTCATGTGTTCGGCTCTGAGATTCCTCATTACTTTAAGTTTCTGTACACCGACGATCGCAGCGTCGTGCCCCGCGTGGAGTATGCGAAGGGACTGGACGGCAACGATCCCGAATGCGTCGTCTCGATCATCGGCTGCACGGGAGACTGGTTCGGCGGCTGGGACGGCACGGAACCCGGCAGTCCGGATCAGTTCATCACGGCCGATCTGAGTTCCGGGCGGATGGTGGAGGTCATTGAAAAGCAGGAACCTGCGATCATGGTCTGTCACTGGCCGGGCATGTATTACAACGGCACGGAACACGGGTTCAAGGTTTTTCAGACGGTGGTGGATCGTCTGCATCAGCGCTTCAACAATCTGCACTGGATGAAGCTCAGCGAGATCTCCCGTTACTGGGCCGCTAAGGAGCTGACCACGATTGCGCGAACCGGCAACGAGATTTCGTTCGTCGCTCCGTTTGCCTCGCCGGATTTTACCGTTCGACTGGCAGATGCAGCGGCAACATCCTTCCGACTGCGGCACAAGAATGCCGAGACGCAATTCCACATTATTCCCGACCGTCAGCAGTTGACCACAGGAACGTGCTGCAGGATCGACGATGGCTGGCTGGTGTGCTTTGATCTTCCAAAGGGTCAATCTGTGCTCCGAATCGAATGAACGGTCAGGATCGTGACTAATGCTCGGTCAGCAATGGATTGATGGGTGGCCGGGGTTGGAGGGCACCAGCCCGAAACCCCGAGGCTTCCTTCGCTCCGCTCAGTCCAGCCCCGGCCACCCGCTCCATCAAGGCAAGACTGACCGAGCACTAAAGCACAAGTCGATGCGAACCTTGCATAACTGATCGCTGTCTACTCGTGATGTCCGTTGACGTTGTCTGTCCAGCGGCGTTCAGACAGCCTGAAGACTGCTTTGTGGCAGTGACCAGGTTTTGTCCTGCACGTTCCGCGAATGGGTTCTGATGGGACGATGTCGGCGACGGTTAGCTCAGCGGGTAGAGCACCAGATGCAACTCTGGCTGTCACAGGTTCGACTCCTGTACCACCAACCAAACGGTCGGCTGGTAACCGACACCCGACTTTCAGTCGGAAGGCGCTTCAAACGCCCAACAAAGCCTGAAGGAGGCAGACGTCTGTTTGATCGGCCAGGATTTATCGAGTCCATGTGAATCACTTGTGGTTTACGTGAGCAACGTGATTCTGGCAACATGCGGCGACGCCCTGCAGTGCGTGGATACCGCAACAAGTTTCTGAGGTCGGAGGCGGCAGGCTGGAGGTCTGAGCGGCGCATACGAGAAATCGTTTTGGGCCGGTCATTCCTGAGTCTTCGTCAATGACTTCCGACTGGTTGCTTAATCGCACTCCGTGATTCGTCGGTGTGATCGACAAGCGTTCTGCCTTCGGATGGATCAGGCTGGAGGCAACGGAAACAGCTGCTCGTCGCATCTGAGACGTCAGCCCAAACAATTCTTCTCTCGGGAAGCTCGTCGTTTCCTGATAAACCGATAAGGCCAGTTGATCGGCCACTTCAAAGGCTCGGAGCTAGGTGTGATCTCGCATTGGCGAGACATTAAAGCCTCCGGCCTTCCACCTCCAGTCTGGAGCCTCTTATGTTCAAGCGTTTCAGGATTCGTAGCTACGAGATGGGTCTGCTGTTCCGGGACGGCGAGTTCCGAGGACTCATCGAAACCGGTACGCGCTGGTTTTTCGACCCGCTCGGCAAGGTTCGCGTGGATGTCGTCTCACAGCGAGATTCGTGGCTGGTCCACGAAAAGCTGGACCTGATCGTCAGGTCGGGTGCGCTCGCTGACCGCGCGGTCGTCCTGGACCTGAAGGACCACGAACGGGCATTGGTCTGGATCGAGAACAGATTCAGCCACATTCTGCCAGCGGGACTCTACGCATACTGGACGGGACAGAAGAACGTCCGCGTCGAAGTGGTCGATGCCCGCAACGTGCGGTTTGAGCACAACGAGCTGAAGGTCATCGCGCGGTCGCCGCTGGCGCAGCGCGTGCTTGACGTATGCACGGTCGAACGTGACCGCGTCGGCGTCCTGTTCATCGACGGTCGATTCATCGACACGCTGGCTCCGGGTCTGTATGCCTTCTGGAAGGGACAGTCCGACGCCAAGGTGGTTGAGATCGATCTACGGGAGACGATGGTCGATGTCGGTGGTCAGGACATCATGACAGCCGACAAGGTGACGCTGCGACTGAACGCGGTTGTGACATACAAGATCGTTGACGCTCGCAAGGCGGTGAGTCAGACGGATGACGTGCGGCAGGCACTGTATCGCGAAACACAGCTCGTGCTGCGAGCCGTAATCGGTGCCCGCGAACTCGACACATTCCTGACGGACAAGGATGCCGTTGCGAAGGAGATCGAGACCAGCGTCGGTCGTCGGGCTGGTGAGTTGGGTCTGCAGATCGCTTCCGTCGGTATCCGCGATGTGATCCTGCCGGGCGACATGAAGGATCTGATGAACAAGGTCACGGAGGCCCGCAAGGCTGCCGAGGCCAATCTGATCTCGCGGCGGGAGGAAACGGCTGCCATGCGGTCTCAGGCCAACACGGCCAAATTGCTGGCGGACAACCCGGTCCTCATGCGTCTGCGTGAACTGGAAGTCCTCGAGAAGATCGCTTCTGCCGGCAAGCTCAACATCATCCTTGGTGAAAAGGGCCTGGCGGACAAGGTGGTCAACCTGCTGTGATCACCTTGACGCGGCACGCACACGCTCCTGGTTCGAGCGATCGAACCAGGAGGCCGTGCCTGTCGATTGTTCGGGCTTCCTTCCTGAAAGTGTCTGCTCCTCATTCGGCGGAGAACGAAGAGTCAGCCAGGACCCGGCAAAAAGGCTTTGTCTGGATACTCAATCAGGGTAAGATCTATTCCAGCGATTTGATGATTCATGATTGTCCGGAGTGATATTTATGGCGAGCAATGCGGCCGTCGCAGGCAGTCTCAACGAAATCCTTGCCGAACTCGGGGGCATCGCAGCTCATCGCGTGCGTCAAGAACCTGCGCCGGGTGGTGCAACAATTACTGATCTCGTGCGGGCGAATGACAACGGAGCACATTGTGAACTGGTGGACGCCGCATTGGTGGAGAAAGCGATGGGATGGAGCGAATCGTTGATCGCAATAATTCTTGGCGGGTTGCTGCGAGAATTTGTGAATTCCCGAAATCTTGGCGTTGTGTCTGGACCGGATGGTTTCATGGAGATTCTGCCATCTCTCGTTCGCGGTCCTGATGTCGCCTTTACGTCCTGGGAACGAATTCCAGATGGCCGCGTTCCTTCTGAACCTATCCCGCGTATCGTCCCGGATCTCGCGGTGGAAGTGCTGAGCATCGGGAACACGTTTATGGAGATGTCGCGAAAGCGTCATGAGTACTTTCATGCGGGTGTGCGACTGGTGTGGATGGTCGATCCTCGCGAACGCTCGGTCGCAGTTTATACGACGATCAATGATTATGTGATCCTTGATGAAAGTCAGATACTCAAGGCACACGATGTCCTTCCGGGGCTCGAGATCCGGCTTGCGGATGTTTTCGGAGAACTGGATCGGCGAGCTTCAGTTTCACCGGGCTCTTGAGATGCAAGTTCATTGCCGGTAGTCTGGACCTTAGGCAAGCGACCTGTGGAGTGCGGTGACTCGTCACCGCTTTCTTTTTCAAGTAATTTGGCTCTGGAAATAACATTCGTTTGTTCTGAGAGTCTATCCGGTAATCTGCGATTGCGGCAAGTGCTGAATTGGAGGAGACTTACGGCAAGGCCGATCCATTTCTTTCGCAAAGGACTGCGTGA
>JAYTAK010001452.1:0-12251 GCA_043737515.1 Candidatus Kuenenia sp.
GTGTAGCGCCAGCCGGAATTCCAGACGAATGATCCGCGCTGTATTTTCAGGAATTGTGCAAGGTCAGCGTCGGGCGAGTGTCGTTCACATGCAATTCGCACTGAACTCGGTTGCTGTCCGTAGCAACAAACTGCTCGATGCAGAGAGGGGATGCCGAAACATTAGGTTGCCTTTCACATACAGGCGGTGTTCAAGTACAACCGACATGTGAATTTGAAAGGACGCAGGGATGCATTCGCTACAATCGGAATTTCCGGAATTCGACGTCCGTCGGCCACCATCCGAAGTGGGCACTTGATTCTGTGGCGTCCGCCCACCAAACTAGTGCTTTGTCAAATCTTTGTTTTCGGGTGGCCGGAGTTGGAGGGCGCTAGCCCGAAACCCCGCGGCTTCCTTCGCTCCGCTCAGTCCAGCCCCGGCCACCCAACCCGATATTTTGGCTTTGACAAAACGCTAGATGACAGTAAACCGGCGAGGCAAATCGCCGCTTGCCCCGCGCCACGACTTACTCCTGCCTCTCAATTCCACCGGATACTGCTGAATGAAAACGGTCACTCGCAACATGACCCCGAGAATTCTGCTGCCTGTGATCTGGCTTCTGCCGAGCATCGCGTGTGCGCAGCAATCGCTGGACTTCAATCGCGACATTCGACCGATCCTGTCTGAAAACTGCTTCTACTGTCACGGTCAGGACAGCAACAAGCGGCAGGCGGATTTGCGGCTGGATCAGCGTGATGTTGCGATTGCAGTCGGCGCGATTGTGCCGAATGACGCCGCAGGCAGCGGGATCGTGCAGCGGATCAATTCCGACAATCCCGATGAACTCATGCCGCCCGCGAAGTCGAACCGCCGACTGTCCGCAGAACAAAAGGAATTGCTGGAACGCTGGATTGCCGAGGGCGCAGAATATCAGGCTCATTGGGCGTTCGAAGTTCCCGTCCGTCCCGCCGAACCTGACGTGACGACCGCTGGGTGGACACGTAATCCCATCGACAGGTTTGTGCTGCAGAAGCTGGAAGTTGCAGGGTTGCATCCGTCGCCGGAAGCAGATCGAGCCACCTTGATTCGCCGTTTGTCGATTGATCTGATCGGAACGCCGCCGACTCCTGAGGAAGTCGATGCGTTCGTCAACGATCCAGACCCGCAGGCGTATGAGGCATTGGTCGATCGTTTGATGGCGAGTCCGCATTATGGAGAACGGATGGCACTGAGCTGGCTGGATGCGGCACGCTACGCCGACAGTAACGGATTTCAACAGGACGGTGACACATGGCAATGGATCTGGCGTGACTGGGTGGTGAAGGCTCTGAATGAAGATCTCCCGTTCGATAAGTTCACCATCTGGCAGCTTGGCGGCGACCTGCTTCCGGACGCCACCAATGAACAGAAGATTGCCAGTGCGTTTAATCGAAATCACTTGCTGAACGGCGAAGGCGGAGCGATCGCAGAAGAACAGCGCTGGGTTGGTCTGTTCGACCGCATGGAGACAACTTCCACGACGTGGCTCGGCCTGACCATGAATTGTGCGCAGTGCCATGATCACAAATTCGACCCCATGACGCAGCGTGACTACTACAGTATGCTGGATGCGTTCAACCGTGTTCCGGAGTCCGGAGCGCCGCAGTTCTTTTCGTCGCGCATCCGCGTCGGGGCACCGTTTCTTGAACTGCCGACGGATGAGAATAAAACCCGAATCGCCGATTTCGAAACACGGATTTCTGCGACTGATGCCGAAATCGCGAAACTGCATAACGCGGCGTTCGATGGCTGGCGTGCGGGAATTCTTGCAGTCGGCATGCCCGCCGCAGGCACTGGTCTTCCGGAGACACTGACAAAATTACTTGCGAAACCCGACGCTGAGCGTTCGGAGGATGACCGGAAAGCAATCGACGCAGAACTTCGGAAGCACTTCGACGAAAAAGTAAAGCCGACGCTCAAGGACAAGTTTCCGGAGATTCAGCAGCGCGAAGAACTGGCGAAGCAACTGGCCGCCTACAAAGCCGATCAGGTTCCGCGTGTCATGATCATGAGTGATGACAAACCGCGCGAGACCAGCATCCTGTCGCGCGGTGAATACCTCAACCCGACAGAAAAAGTCTCATTTGCAACACCCGCGTTTCTGCCATCTCAGCCAGCCGACGCACCGAAGAATCGACTCGGCTTTGCTCAGTGGCTGATGGCGGCGGAGCATCCTCTGACCGCTCGCGTGCAGGTAAATCGCTTCTGGCAGCACTACTTCGGGACCGGCATTATTAAGACTGCCGAAGACTTCGGTGTGCAAAGTGAGTATCCGATTCACGGCAATCTGCTGGACTGGCTGGCGGTCGAATTTCGCGAGAGCGGCTGGAGCATGAAACACATGCAGCGCCTGATTGTGACCAGTGCCACGTATCGTCAATCCAGCAAAGTCACGCCGGGGCTCCTGGAACACGACCGCGAAAACAGACTGTTTGCCCGTGCCAGTCGCTTCCGCATGCCTTCGATGCTGCTGCGTGACTGGGCACTGGCCGCAAGTGGGTTGCTGAACGATAAAGTGGGCGGAGTTCCCGTGTATCCTTATCAGCCGAGCGACATCTGGGAAGCATTGGCGATCACTAAGGAACGTGACTTCACCTATCCCGCATCGTTCGGTCCGGACTTGTATCGCCGCAGCATCTACACATTCTGGCGCAGAACGGTGAGTCCGGCGAATATGTTCGACACGGCCAACCGTCAGACATGCCGAGTTCGCCAGAGTCCAACCAGCACGCCGTTGCACGCGCTGACGACGCTCAACGATCCGACGTGGGTCGAAGCCGCGCGAGTCCTTGCGGAGCACGCGTTAAAGTCCGCTGCGGAACTCGATGAGCAACTCAAGTACGCCGCGCGCCGCGTACTTTCCCGCGGGGTCACGGACAATGAACTCAACAGCCTGCGACGCGCGTTCGAAAAACAAAAGGCGATCTTCGCGGCAGGGGAAGACGCTGCAAAACAATTCCTCGCCGCTGGTGAAGCGCCGCGCGATGCATCACTTCACCCCGCCGATCATGCGGCTATGACTGTCGTGTGCCTGACAATTCTGAACCTCGATGAAGCATTGACGCGGGAGTAAGCCAACGAACTCGATTCCCTCGCACGAGAATCACGCAGGCTAGTGTTTTTCTGTGGGCGTTCGTGCTCTGCGGCTTTCTGCACGCGACCTCTGAATAAACCAAACATCTCGATTGAAGACCTCATCCTGCCCGCCTGGATCGTCAGAGAGATGGTGGACTGGAAAAAGTTTTCAGGCGTTGCATATTCAAGCCGGGGGACGTAATAAGCCGGATCGAGATGCTTCTGGACATTATGTGGACTCGTGAGAAGCTTAACGGCGGATTGCGTTACTGCACTTCAGTGGTCCCATTCCGGTTGATCATTTCGCCGTGAGGAATTCGTCGCGATGCGACCGGGAATCTATCAGCGAGCGGGCGGATGCAAGAAACAGCAGGTGCATTGGAGAATTTCGGGAACATCAACAAAAGGACATCATCATTTCGCTGCTGACGGTTCGTCGGTTGCAACGCGATTTACGTGCCGCAGGAAATTGCCTTGATTGCGGCAACGTACCTGTCAAGCAGTAAATACACATCATCGTGCTGCAGCCGCTCGAGCGTTTTTTGCAACTTGTCCAGCAAGTCGAAATCGACACCCCCGAGGGATGCTTCTCCGCTGAGATTTGAGAGCGTCGATTCAGCAAACCTCAATACATCCCGTCGAATCCCGGGATCCATGATGTCCATTAACGCCCGCTGCAGATCGACCAACTCCCCATGATGGCCGCGCCAGGGATATTTGTGCCCGACGGCCAAGTAGCGAAACGTTTGGTATCCGGCACCAGATCGCTGCTTGTGGATCAGCGACTGGAGGGCAGGATGCAGCAGGTAGTAGTCTGCTTTAGGAAGACACGATTGGCGGCAATTCATGATATCGTGCGGCTGTTTGAACTGTTGCTGAACGTTTCCCTGGGCTGGATCATCCTGGACAATACCCACGAGTCCACAATTGTACAATTCGCAGAACGGGTGACTGATCGTTTGAGGACAATCGTCAATGTCGATGTAGGTCATTCCAATCAGGCCATTGAATTCACAGCAAATCCTTTCCAGTTCGGCTCTTGTCAGGATGTTGTACGGGATCAAACTGAAGAAGCGATTCCTTTCTTCCTGTGTGGAAAGGCAGTCGAGGAAGACTCCCATCTCGTGGAAGACGTTTGTCACGATATTCCTGGCACTGGACTCATTCACCACTTCGCGAAACTGCCGCTCGTCCAGATGCTTGCGGCAGCGGGACAACTGCGAGCAGATAATGACAAGGTCGCGTGGACGTCCCACTGTATGGCGCAGGAGATAGAGGAAACTGTCTTCCTGTAGTCGGCAGTACACGTTCTCCACGGAGGCGACGCCAACAAACTTGTCGAAGCTCGGAGCAGCCTCGTACAGATTTGAGAGGCTATCGATCATTTCCCGTAGTTCTTCGAGGCTGTATCGCAAAGGCAGAGTAGCGGAGTACAGATTATTCTTGCTGTCAGACCCATAATTGGCGTAAGCCTCTTCGCGGATTGTCGCATACACTTTTACATGATTATTGCTGCTCATCACATCCCAGGCGGCTTCTATCAGCCCGGCCTGAATATGAATCCACGCATCCTGCGGCAAATTGGAAATGCCCTGTTCCACTCGATCAATAAAAGTAAATGCTGCGCTGTGAATTCTTCGAAACGCATACTCAATATTATTATCCATTCGGTCCAGCACGCGGTTTATATCTGTCACTGACATCGACAAAAAGCCGCGAAAAACAGAGGTTGCGGCAGCACGATCCGGCACAATCTCCTTTAGCGGAATGCTGCAGCATTCCGCGAATCTGTCGGCGTCCAGACTGGCAAAGTCCTCTGGGAAGTGAGACAGAACGGACGCACGCAGCGCAAAAGACCAGAGTCGGCGACAATTCCTGAGAGTGGAAAGAAACTCGATATGGGTCTTTTTCAGTGACGGCAGGTTCCCGCCCATGAAGTCGAGATACGGACGTCCCTCCGGAATGAAGATCACTTCTGAGCGACGGTGACCATTGCCGCTGGAATGTTCTGCCATCAACTGCGAACGCTTAAACTTCAACAACAAAGTCTTGCCGACCCCTTTATTTGCTGAAATAAAGTATTGATCGTTGCCTCGAATAAATCCCTGGATGGCAGGGGTCTGAACCACGACGCGATCAAGGAGCGGAATATCAATCATCTGGGCGTCAGCCGCCCAAACTGTGGAGATCACGGGCGGGGCAACTGTGACCGCCCTGCAAACCCGGAGGACTTCTCGCACTACAACTTTCAGGCCGTCCTCGGACAACCGAATGTACGCCGTCGCACCAAGCGCTGCCGCCCAGCCGGGCTGCAGAGTTCGGATGTCTTCACTACTGACCTGATACAGGATCGGCAAAATTCGCTTCGCTCGCTCGTGCGCCTGCTCAACTTCCTTCGTGACCTGCCGAGAATCCAAAGACGCTGGTGACGCCAGCAGAATCACAAAATCGCAAGCCTCAATGGCTCGAGCAATCTCTTCCAGGTAAACATGTGACGGCATTGAGTCACGTTCAAAATGCCAGAGATCGTGCCCTTCACGCTCCACCTCATTGATGAGTTCTTTTACAAGTTCACCATCTTCGCTCGCATGAGATACAAAAGCAGTCGCCATAGGTTTCCCAGTTCGCCGAAATACAATCAGTTGCAGCGCCTCACGAGAGATTCAATCGTCGTGGACACTCAGTCTACAGACCGAGAAGTGCATGGAAAAGCAGAAGCCCTGTTTTTCGCCTCGATCACTGGTAATTCGCCAAAGCAACGGCGTGCATCGGAACTAGTGTGTTCAGGCACTTAATTCGGTTGCGGTCGGGCCCTCCAGACAGCCGATTGGGTAATTCGACCAACGCCGATGCCACACTTCGCTCGATCCCTGGCAAGCTGGAGGATAGGTCGCTATGCTGATGGGGTTTCCGGGACATCATTCCGCCTCAAGGACAGAGTCCCGACGCTTCCGCGACCACCATGAACCCTTCCGCGATCCCAACCAAACAGGAGTGCAGACATGTCGAAAAAGAGTCCACAAGTTCCTCGGCGTCGATTTTTACAGTCGGCTGTGACAGCAGCGGGTGCCGCAGCAATGGCACCGATGATTATCCCCAGTTCGGCTCTCGGACGTGACGGTGCGGTCGCTCCCAGCGAACGCGTGGTCATCGGAGGCATCGGCATCGGAAACCGCGGGACGTACGATCTCGGCTGTTTCCTGGAACAGAAAGATGTCCAGTTTGCGGCGGTCTGCGACGTCAAGGAAGTTCGCCGTCTGGCTGTCAAGAAAATCGCCGACGAAAAATACGGCAACGAAGACTGCAAAATGTATAGCGACTTCCGCGAACTTCTTGACCGCAGCGATATCGACGCGGTCCTGATCGCCACCGGACCGAACTGGCACGCGACGATGGCCATGAATGCCGCGCGGGCCGGCAAGGACATGTACTGCGAAAAGCCCGTCACCAAGAACATTGCTCAAAGTCTGATACTCGCCGAAACGATGCGTCGCACGGGACGAGTCTTTCAGGCAGGCACGCAGCGACGCAATCTGCCGCACTTTGCGTTTGCATGTGAACTCGCACGCACCGGAAAACTCGGCGCTCTCAAAAAGGTGTTTGCTCATCCGGCAGGCATGCAGGCCATGATGAGCGGCTGGTTGGTCCCTGAGACAGAACCGGATAAAGAAGTCGTCGATTGGGACATGTATCTCGGGCCAGCCGCGTGGCGTCCTTTCAATGCGAAGCTGCTCGATGGTTTCAACTTCGAGAAGGGTGGCGGGCTGGTGGGCGGCGGAGTTCTCGAATGGGGCTCACACTGCGTGGATCTCTGCCAGTGGGCGGTGGGAGATTGCCCGCCTCCGGTTGAATACGATGCACCGAAAGATGGCCAACTGGTAGCACGTTACGAGAACGGCACGGAGTTGATTTTCCGGGAGACGGGCTGGATTCCACTGGGTTCGTGCCCCGTGCGATTCGAAGGCGAAACCGGCTGGGTTGAAGCAGGCGACAGCGGAAAGCTCGTGCTGAGTTCTCCGGAATTGCTGGCTGGACGGACGGTGGACGAAATCGGTGGTTATCCGGCAACGTATCACGTTCGCGATTTCCTGGACTGTGTAAAAACTCGCAGTCAGCCAAAGGGCAATGCGGACGCCGCGTGCAATGCCCATATCGCCTGCCATGCAGCCAACATCGCCCTGCACCTCGGGCGTCAGGTCAAGTACGACAACTCGACCCATCAGTTTGTCAACGACGAACAGGCCAATCGTCTACGTTCAGAAGCTCTGCGAGAACCGTGGCGGGTATAAAGACCGGCAATTGATCAGACCCTCTGTACCATGAAACTGATTCCTTTGTAAACCGATTTCCCCACCACCATTTGGATTCAATAACCATGAATATACCCCGACAATTCATTCGCGCAATTTCAATCCTGGCATTAACGCTGGCTGTCACCCTGCCATCGGTTCACGCATTCGATGGGCCAGAGGCATCACCTGAAAAAGAGCAGGAACTGCTGACCGTCCTGCGATCCGATGCATCGTCAGGCGACAAAGCCATCGCCTGCAAGAATCTGGCAATTCACGGCTCCGGTGCCGCTGTGGCAGATCTGGCAAAGTTGCTGCCCGACGCACAGTTGTCTTCATGGGCCAGAATCGCGCTGGAAGCCATTCCGGGCAACGAGGCTGACGACGCGCTGCGGGCGGCAACCGATTCGCTGGAAGGCAAACTTCTGGTGGGCACAATCAATTCCATTGGTGTCCGCCGTGATGCCAACTCCGTGGATGCATTGTCGCCGAAGCTGCAACATGCCGACGCGGAAGTTGCGTCCGCCGCCGCTGTGGCTTTAGGACGCATCGGAAACGCGACAGCCGCCGATTCACTGCGAAAATCACTCGCAGCCGCTCCTGCCAATGTCCGCACGGCGATCGCCGAAGGTTGTGTACTCTGCGCAGAACGATTGATGGCAGAAGGCAAGTCCGCAGAAGCGGTTGCAATTTATGACGAAGTCCGTGCCGCTGAGGTTCCGATGCAGAGAATTATCGAAGCAACCCGCGGCGCGATTCTGGCACGCGGTCAGGACGGCATTCCGCTGCTGGTGGAACAATTCCAGTCAGCCGAAAAGCAATTATTCCAACTGGCTCTGAGTACGGCCAGAGAATTTCCAGGCAGCGAAATAGACAAGGTTCTGGTGGCCGAACTCAATCGCACGACGCCGGATCGAGCGGCGTTGGTGGTGCAGGCCATGGCTGATCGCCCTGCGACGGTGGTTCTTGCGGCTGTGCTCAAGGCGGCTGAACAGGGTCCGCAGGAAGTGCGACTGTCAGCCATTGATGCACTGGCCCGCGTGGGAGATTTGTCCTGTCTGGATTCGCTGCTGAAGATGGCACTTGATGCTGATGCGGATCTCTCGCAGACCGCGAAAGTCACACTGGCAGAAGTTCCCGGTGAGAAAATTGACACTCAGATTCTGGTCTTGCTGGAAAAAGCCAAAGGGAAAATGTATCCGTTGCTGCTGCAGCTTGTCGGGCAGCGCCGGATCGATGCGGTGCCGGAACTGCTGAAAGCGATTGATCACGCTGACAAAGACGTCCGCAGTGCGGCCTTGATCGCTCTGGGAGAAACGGTTCGTTTACAAAAACTGCCCGTGCTGATCTCGCAGGTTGTGTCGCCGAAACATCGCGAAGATGCCCCCGTGGCGCTGCAGGCATTGAAAGCGGCCAGCATCCGCATGCCGGATCGCGAAGCCTGTGCGACGGAACTCGCCGCTGCCGTGGATCGCACAAAGGCCGTGCCGACCAAGATTTCGTTGCTGCAGATTCTGGGTGCGATGGGTGGACCAAAGGCATTAGCGGCGATTGGTGCTGCGGCGAAGAGCAATGATCCGCAGCTTCAGGACAGCAGCAGTCGCCTGCTTGGCGAATGGATGACTGAAGACGCCGCACCGGTGCTGCTCGATCTCGCAAAAATCCCGACGAATCCATACAACATCCGGGCACTTCGTGGTTACATCCGCATTGCACGGCAGTTTGTGTTACCGGAAGAACAACGTGCAGAGATGTGCCAGAAAGCCTTCGATGCCGCAAGTCAGACCGCTGAGAAAAAGCTGGTCCTGGAAGTCCTGAAACGTTATCCAAGTGTGGATACGCTCAAGCAGTCCATCAAAGCGATGAAAGTGGCGGAGTTGAAAGACGACGCAACGCAGGCAACGCTGGTCATCGCCCAGAAACTCGGCGCTAAGGGAGTCGATGTCAAAGACATGCTCACCGGAGCAGGTCTGGATAAAGTGAAACTGGAGATTGTCAAAGCGGAATACGGATCCGGGGCGACTCAGAAAGATGTCACCGAAGTGCTCAAGAAGCAGGTGGGTGACTTGCCACTGATCACATTAGTATCCGCAAGCTACAACACCAGCTTCGGCGGCGACCCGAATCCCGGCAGCCCGAAACAGTTGAAGGTCAAGTACCGGATTAACGGCAAGGACGGTGAAACGTCGTTCGCTGAGGACGCTCTGATCGTTCTGCCGATGCCGAAGTAGTCGGACATCCGGTTTTCACGCAGCTCCGTGTTTTGACCAATCCATCGGAGCTTATCGACAGCGTCCGGCCCCCAAAAACCGTTTCCGGCAGGTTTGCCGGAGGAATACCTTGTTGTGGATGTGCTTCGATAACCCCAATCGCCTGTTCTGCAGGAGGTGAGCGTACTTCAACGTCCTGGACCGTAGGTATTTCGACAGTTTCGGAGATATCTTGAAACGCTGTAGTGGACAATTCGAACAGGTTGCAGGAAGATTCAATTCACGGTCGGTTCCTAAACGGAGTGCCAGTTATCGACTCAAGACTGTGGACTTTGCCGCCGTGTTTTGAGTCCGGGACTGCGAATGCTGAAAATGTCAAAGTATTTTGCTACGTCGCTCTGGCTTGCGGGTGCCTACTTTCTGACCGGCTGGCTGGGATTGTCGATGCCTGCGGTGGGCACTGTTGTCACATTGCTGTGGCTGCCCACTGGAATCGCGGTGGCTGTACTGTATCGATCGGGATACTCGCACTGGCCGGCAGTGACAATTGCCTCCTTCGTTTTGAATCTGTTTTTTGGACAGTCGTTTCCGTCCGCCGCAGGAATTTCGATCGGTAACACACTTGGGCCGATGCTGGCCGTGTGGCTTCTGCATAAACTGCGATTCGACGCACATTTTGCGCGGAATCGTGATATCGCGATCCTTGCCGCAGCCGGGCATGCCGGCATGACCATTTCAGCCAGCGTTGGCACTGCGGTGCTATTTCTGTCAGGACTGCTGAGACACGAAGTCTTCAACACCTGGATGTGCTGGTGGGGTGGCGATTCCATGGGTATTATTGCCGCCGCACCATTACTGCTGGTCGCGAATCGCACAGCGTATCGGAGTATTCGGATTCGTTATCGAGAGTTCGCAGGTTGGCTGTTGGTGCTGTTTGTGACCACCGGCTGCGTTTTCGTGCTGAACTGCAGATTGACGAACCCTGCCTTGCCACTTGCTTTCCTGCCGTTGTCGCTGATCCCGTGGGGGACCATGCGTTTCGGAACACTGGGGACCTCGCTGGCGAGCATTCTGATTTCATTCGCTGCCGTCTACGGGACGTCCAGCCAGTCAGGCCCTTTCTTTCGCGAGGACGCTTCTGATCAGATTCTCCTGTTGTGGATCTATATGGCAACGACCGCCACTCTCGGCTGGTCGATTGCGGCTCTGCAATTGGCGCAGGCTCGCGCCACGAATTACCAGAGGATTCTTGAGAAGGCCCTCAGCGAAGTTTCACTCGGTGTGTTGATGACCGACAAATCTCAGAACGTCACGTACATGAACACAGGCTTCACACGTCTGACCGGTTACGAAGAATCCGACTTGCTGGGGAAGAACTGCCGAATTCTTCAGGGAAAAGAAACGGACCGCCGCATTGTGGCAAAGGTGAAGTCTGAAATCGATCAGGGCAGACATTTTGACGGCGAGATCCTGAATTACCGCAAGGACGGAACGCCGTTCTGGAATGCACTGCTCATCACTGAGATTCATGATGATGTTGGAGAACACGTTGGGTTTCTTGGAATCCAGCGAGACATTTCCGCCAAAAAAACAGCGGAGTTTGCGCTTCGACAAAGCGAGGCACATCTGCGAAGCATATTGGATCTGGAACCTGACTGTGTGAAGATCTTGTCTCCCGACGGTCGCCTGATGGAAATGAATGCGGCTGGACTTGCTATGATTGAAGCAGAATCAATTGAACAGGTCCGCGGAGCACAGCTTGAAGTTCTGATTGTTGAAGAGCACCGCTCCCTGTTTCGCAGAATGCATCAACAAGTACTTGCGGGGCAGGCAGGTCATCTCGAATTCGCCATTCGTGGACTGAAGGGAACACCGCGCTGGCTTGAATCCCGCTGTGTCCCGTATCGTGATGCCGCCGGGAAAATCACCGGATTGCTCGAGGTGACGCGTGATGTCACGACAAGACGACAGGTCGAGGTCGCGATTCGGGAAAGCCGAAATCGGCTGGACAGCATTCTCAACTCAATCTCAGAAGTCGTGTACTCTGCGTCTGTCACGGGAGGCGAAATACTGTTCATCAGTGACCATGCCCACACTCTTTATGGCAGGCCCACGCATGATTTCATCGCCGTCCCGAAGTTGTGGTTGTCCATGATTCATCCAGACGACCTCCACGCTGTCGATGCGTGCAATCAGATGCTGAACGAGACCGGGAAATTTGAAGCCGAGTATCGAATCATTCGCCCGGATGGTGGCCAGCGCTGGGTTCATGATTGTGGTCAGTTCGTCCGTGATGACGCTGGAACGCCGATCCGTCGGGATGGTGTTGTCTCCGACATTACAGATCTTCGGGAACGACAGACGCAGGCGGCTAACGAACGAATTGTCCTTGAAATCCTGGCCTCGGGAGCACCTCTCAACGACGTGCTGCACCAGCTTGCTTTGAACAGCGAACAACTGTGTTCCGGGATGATGTGCTCGGTCCTCCTTCTCGACGAAAGCGGGCAGCATCTGAGTCATGCCGCGGCACCGAGCCTGCCCGTAAATTATTGTCGCGCAATCGATGGCGCTCGGATCGGGCTCAACGCAGGCTCATGTGGGACAGCGGCATTTACGCGTGAAGCCGTCTTTGTCAACGACATTTCTACCGATCCGCGAT
>JAYTAK010001453.1:0-12239 GCA_043737515.1 Candidatus Kuenenia sp.
ATCGAATCTCAGTTGATTGATGAATCAAATGCACGCTGGACGCCATCATCAGCACGGCAGCCACACACACAAGGAATGGAAAACGACGCTGCAGAAGAACAAGTATGCCAAGAATCGCCAGCATCATCAGACTCAGAGACAGCCAGCGAAGACTGGATTCTGTAATCCCGCCCGGCAGGTATTGAAGCTGTCGAGCCAGCAAAATGTATGTCGGCGGGTTGTAATCCACGCCGTCTGCCAGCGCTTGCAGTGATCGCTGCGTCTGCGGTTCCTGAATGAGCAGCCAGGAATGGACCTCATCCATCCACAATTGCCGCTGCAGCAGATACCGTCCGCCTCCTGCCCACGCGATCGCCAGCACGAGACAAACCAGCAACACAGCGCAGACAAATAGATAAGGTGTCGTTGATCGCTGGGTGGACATTGTGTGCTGTAGCTCGACTCTCTGAGCCGAGTCTTTTAGTAGCCTGACTCTCTGAGTCGAAGGGAGCGTCGTTTTAATCGTGGGATAAGGTTCCAGCTTGTCATTGCTGCAAAGTAACAGTGCATTCTCTTTGATTCATGCCAGGCTTCCAGCCTGGCCCACGGAAAAGTCATCCTAATGCGAACATCCCGAGCCGATATTTTCAAAGAAGTCGTGGCCCTTGTTGTCAATCAGAATGAAGGCCGGAAAATCAATCACGTCGATCTTCCAGATGGCTTCCATACCGAGTTCCGGGAATTCAATGACTTCGACGTTGCGGATGTTCTCTTTCGCCAGAATCGCTGCCGGTCCGCCAATGCTGCCGAGGTAGAATCCGCCGTGCTTGTGACAGGCTTCGGTCACTTGCTTGCCGCGATTTCCTTTGGCAATCATCACCATGCTGCCGCCTGCGGATTGAAACAGATCCACGTATGAATCCATCCGTCCGGCTGTTGTCGGCCCGAATGAACCGCTCGCATAGCCTTCCGGCTTTTTCGCCGGACCGGCATAATAGACAGGATACTGCTTGAAATACTCTGGCAGCGGTTGACCGGCGTCCAGACGTTCTTTCAGTTTTGCGTGGGCAATATCCCGCGCCACCACGATCGGACCGCTCAGCAACAGCCGTGTCGTCACCGGATACTGATTGAGGTCCGCCAGAATCTCGGACATCGGACGATTCAGGTCAATGTGTACGGCACCTTCGTCTTTGCGATGCCGGAGGTGCTCAGGAATGTACTTGAGCGGCTCAGTTTCCAGTCGTTCAATGAAGACGCCGTCTTTTGTGATCTTCCCTATTGCCTGACGATCCGCACTGCAGGACACACCGATTCCGATCGGCAACGAGGCGCCATGTCGAGGCAACCGGATTACGCGGACGTCGAGGGCGAAATACTTTCCCCCGAACTGCGCTCCAATGCCACAGGTGCGAGCCTGCTGCAGCATATTCTCTTCCATTTCGAGATCACGAAACGCGCGGCCCAGAGCGTCACCGGTCGTCGGAAGATTATCGAGGTATTTGGTTGACGCCAGTTTCACGGTCTTCATCGTGGCTTCTGCCGAGGTGCCGCCGATGACAAACACCAGGTGATAGGGCGGACAAGCGGCGGTGCCGAGCGTCAGCATCTTCGAGGTGAGATATTCCACCAGCGACTTCGGATTCAGAACGGCGCGGGTTTCCTGATAGAAGAAGGACTTATTCGCTGAACCTCCGCCCTTGGCAATGAACAGAAACTTGTATTCGTTGCCGTCGCAGGACATGAGTTCCAATTGTGCCGGCAGGTTCGTGTTGGTGTTCTTCTCGTCCCACATGGTCAAGGCCGCGTTTTGTGAATACCGCAGATTGTTTTCGGTGTACGCATTGTAGACGCCTCGGGCCAGAGCTTCTTCATCACCGCTGGACCAAACGGCATGTCCTTTTTTTCCCTGTACGATCGCCGTGCCGGTATCCTGGCAAAACGGCAGCACGCCCGCACTGGAGACATCGGCGTTCTTGAGCATTGTCAAGGCCACCATGCGGTCATTGTCGGATGCCTCCGGGTCATCCAGAATGGCGGCGACCTGCTTCAGATGCGCGGGACGCAGGAAGAAATTGATATCGTGAAACGCCTGCGAGCACAGAAGCGTGAGCGCCTGCGGATCGATGCACAGCATCTCCTGACCTTCAAACGGACGCACCTTCACATGTTCTTTCGTGAGCAACCGATATTGAGTGTCATCGGCACCGGTATCAAACAGCGGTTCGTAAACAAAAGGAGCAGTTGGCACGTCAGGGTTCACAATTCAGAAGAGTGGCGGATTTCAGGACGCAGTGCGGGCTGTGCACAAAGGTTGACTCAACAGATCATGGCAGGACGGAGTGTAACGAGTTTTCGTTTGAGTTTCGACAATTCGGCACTCGGCATTTTCGACGTCAGCGAGCTATTGATTTAACGTGGGATAAGCTTCCAGCTTGTCACTGCTTGCAAGAAACATGGCGTTTCCGCCAGTCGATGCCAGACTGGAAGCCTAGCTCACATGGAATTCAGACTCAATCAACCGACCGCCAGCGGGAACTTTGGACTGAATGGTATTGAACCACGAAGGCTCGCCGTTTAAGACGTCACAATTCAGCGACTTGAGCGTCAAACCATCGACGAAGGCCAGGCTTTTCGCGCTTTCGCATGCAATACTCCGCGCGATCAGATTTGAGGTTTTGTGAGCGGTGTGTTGATTCAGTGATTCATGTAGGGTGTGTGCAGCGCTAGCGAAACACACCAGTTCCTCACGCTTTCCCCAAATGGTGCGTTGCGCTCCGCTTCACGCACCCTACGATTATACTCCGCGCGGTCATGACTGAGAGAATTGGCGAGCGGCATGCGTCACCTTGCCGGTACAAAAAAACGACGTACCGGAGGGCTCACGCCACTCCGCTCGCCGGACTCATTTCTGGCCGCGCCGAGTATAACTTTTACCCCACTGCCTTGCGCGGCGAAGCCGCAAATCCGAAATCCGAAATCCGAAAGAACAACAGTCGAAAAGATGCACGCAAAATGCGTAGTTGTTGGAAAGAAGGGATTTAAACGCCAGAAAAAAGTCATCTCCTTCGTGGTTGCTGTTCTCCACGGAAGACGCTGAGTCTATAGGCAGACTCATCCCGATTTCCTCGTCCTGACGATACAATCGCCCGGAGGTGCGGATGTTTGAGTTTCACATCCTGGGCCTTTCCGTCTAAAGTGCAACTCCGGACGACCTTACATGAAACCGAAATCTGAACGCTCAATGAAGAACTGAGATGGCAAAAAAGAAATCAAAAAAGAACAGCGTGACAAAATCGGCAATGCCACAGGCGACGCCTGTCGAGTTGCAGGCAATTCTGAATGAACTTGGAATTCCGCAGGGTGACCCGGCATCGATGGCACTGCTGCAGTCGCTCGTTCAGAATTCAGGTTTGAACGTCGCTGAGCTATTTGCCTCGCTGCTGCCAGAGCTTGATGAGGCCGATGAAATCCGTTCTCCCGGAAAAATGTCTGGTCGCAAATCAAAATCTTCGAAGTCCAGAGCGAGTGGTCGAAGGGCCGATGATCTGGATGAAATTGTCGAAGAAGCTCTTTCACAGCGATCACCGGAAAAAACACGGCAGATGCTTGAGAAGGCTGTCAAAAACGGTGAGGAGCAGCTTGCTGAAGCGTTTCAGGACCACGTTGGACATTTTTGGCTCCTGAGCGAAACTCGCCCGTATATGCGAGCCAGACTGCAGTTGGTGCATTTCCTGCTCGCGCAGGGTGAGCACGAAACGGCTATCTCTCACATGCAGGAAATGCTGCGGCTGAATCCAGACGACAATCAGGGTGTTCGCTGGCTGCTGCTCGAATGGTATTGCAACATGAACTGGCTGGATAAAGCCATGCAATTGCTGGATGAGTATCCGGCCGAAGACACTCCGTTCATGATACTGACTCGTGTCTGTCTGGACTTTCAATTGACCGGACCGAGCGAAGTGCTGGAAACAATGCTTCAGGATCAGTTGGAGTCGAATCCGCACATCGCACCGAAGTTGCTCGATCAGGAAGAGGTCAGCCCGTTCGCTGTCAAGTCTTTCATTGTCGGCGACGAGGATGAGGCAGATGCCTACTGCCAGAGTTTTCGCTCCCTTTGGAAAGCGACACCGGGGGCGCTGCCGTGGCTCAGTTCGGTCTTTCGTGATCTCACACCGGCGGAGCTGGAACTGACCAGAAAAGAGATCGCGGAAATGGCTGAAGAAGGACTTGAGGCTGCCAGGTCCCTTCCTTCAAAAAAAGAGGTCTGGTTCTGTGACATCGATGTGCTGGACGAAGATGGACATAGTCTGGAATTTGAGATCGACTGGGACGAAGAAGAAAGTCCGACAAACTGGCTGATGTCGCTGATCAACGATGCGACGAGCGAGGCGGTTCATATCGAGCCGGGTGAATTCCCGATGAACGTGGACAGCATTCTGTGTGAGCTTTGCCGCGGAATGTCGAACCCGAATACAGGCCGCCCGCGACGTCCCAAAACCATCAGGATTCACGATGCGGCGCTGTGCCAGCGTCTCACCGAACCGCTGAAACGAATCGGAATCAATGTCGAGGTTGCGGAAGAAATTCCGGAGCTGATCCAGTTTCTTCGGAGCCAGAGATTCGACGCCGAAGCCACACCGTTTCCGCTCGACGATATCCTTGAAGTTCCCGAAAATGAACGCGAAATCTGGGAAATCGACTGGCGAACGGTCGAGACGTGGATTCCAGATCCGGAGACGAACGAACCGGTACAACCCTGGATGGTTCTTGTCGGCGCGCCCGAATCCGGAATGATCCGCTCGCAACAGTTGTCGATGACCCCGCCCACCGAGAACATGATTGCTCGCGTGCTTGCCGAAGCAATCCTGAACCCGATGCAAGGCGACGTCGCACGTCCGACAGTTCTGATTGTCCGGCAACTCAGCCACCGGCTGGAACTGGAATCCCGAGCGAAGTCAATCGGTTGCGATGTCGTTGTCGGAGACTGTCAACTGGTCGATCATGTCCATCAGTCGCTTCAGGAAAACAATATCGGCAACGCTCCGAAATTTGGCGCATTGATTCACCAGCCTGACATGACGCCGGAGATTATCGGCGATTTCTTCAGGGCCTCAGCGGCATACTACAAGTCTCGCATTTACACGCGGGTCAGAGCCGAACTCACTGTCGAGATTTCCTGCCCCGAGCTTTTGCCCGTGACGTTCACTGCCGTGACGATGGGACAGATGGGGCAGGAAATCGGCATCATGCTTTTCGACAACCCGAAGACCGTGCTTTCAATGTTTCGATCGAACGAGACAGACTCGGAAAAGAATGCGCGCAAGATCAGCGGGATCGGATATTCCACTGATCGCCGGGATCTGCTGCATCCTGCCGACGTCGCGGCCGCCGAGCAATTTGGCTGGCCCGTCCCATCGTCCGAAACATGGCCTTCTGTATATTACATCGAAAAAGGCACGCCGCGCGGACTCAACGCTGCGGAACTCAGGTTCGTGTCGGTTGCCATTCAAACGACGCTCGAGATGCTGACTGGAACCCGGAATTCCGCGCAGCTTGACATCCCTCTGCATGATCGCACAGTCAGGGTCAATGCCAAGAAAGTGTCGGTGGTTTGATGGCGTTGCGCGGTCCTGCCTGCCGTTCACATTCGATTGAGAAGGATGTGCAATGAAACCCCATTTGAAACCGGGAGATGTCGGCACGCTGACGTGGATCGTCGATGCGTCGATGATCATTACGCTGGGCGGCGATCCCCGGGCGACAGTGTTTTCAACTCCCAACATGATTCTGCTGATGGAGCGAGCCGCTCGCGAAGCCCTGCGACCTTTTCTGGAAGCTGGCGAAGAGTCCGTTGGAATCGACGTCAATATCCAGCACATCAGCGGCGCGCCGCTCGGAGCTGTGGTGCGAGGAATTGCCAAGGTGACCGTGATTGACGGTCGCCGGGTTTCCTTTGATGTCGAAGCCTGGGCCGGTGATCGATTGATAGGACGTGGAACTCATTCCCGCGCGGTCGTGCTCGTCAGTCGATTGATTGAAAACCTTCAAAAGCTGACGGGCGGTTCTCAGGCGGATCAGTCGCAGGCTGTTGAATCGGGGAATGCGATGACTCTGGTGCCGAACTCAGGTGTTTTGCCATCGCTGGAAACGCTGACTGTGAACGTGTCCAGCCGCATAGCCACGGTGACCCTCAATCGTCCGCATTTATTGAACGCAGTCAACGTTCTGATGACGACGGAAATGGAACATGTCATTTCCTGGCTCCTTGGACATCCGCAGGAAGTCCGGATCGTGTTGCTCACGGGGGCCGGGACCGCGTTCTGCGCGGGTGATGATGTGAAAGAGCTGCGAAGTCTGGATCTCGACACGGCTCGACGCCTCAGTCATCGCCAGGCGGAAATGTATTTGGCGTTCGAACGCCTGCCACAGCCGGTGATTGCTCTGGTCAATGGCGATGCCTTCGGAGCCGGATGTGTCGCCGCATATTCGGCGGATCTGAGAATTGCCACGCATAGTGCTCGATTCGCGATGCCCGAAATTCGACTTGGCTGGCCACCGGGCTACGGGATCGCTCAGCTCACTGCTCTTGTGGGAAAATCTCGCGCGCTGGAGTTGTGTCTGATGGGAGACCCGATTCCCGCGAAGCAGGCGCTGGAATGGGGACTGGTCAACGAAGTCGTCGCCACGAGCGCACTGCTGAAACGCGGTCGGCAGTTGGCCGAGCGAATGCTCCAGATGCCTGCAACCGCTCTGCGGGAAACCAAACGACTGGTACATCTGGATGAAGGTTCGCAGCCGAAAATCGCGTATCGAGCCGATACAGAAGCCTACCTGCGATGCCTTGAACTGCCGGACGCTCAGGAAGGGCTGAAAGCATTTGCCGAGAAGCGACCGCCGAAGTTTTCCGGCTTGTAGTGAGCCACACCAGGAGCAGGCTGACGCATGCCGTTCGCCGGACACTCTCGCTGGCGCGATCACTTCGCGGCTTCCAGTCGTGTCAGCCACCAGCGGGCGCGGATTTGTTCCGGGTTTTGCTCCACGTCGGCCTGTTTGAGAACCGCGATTGCGTCGGCTGTGTTGGCGTGTGCCATCAGCAATTCGGCTTCGTTCATCATTGAGGCGAAGGCGGTTGCACCATCCGGGTACTGAAGTCGATAGTTGCGCAATGTTGAAATCGCATTCCCGGTGTCATTCCGCGACACTTGCAGCATGGAAGTCCAGTAGAGCGTATTGCCCAGCGCGCTTTGCTGCACGGTCCTGATCATATCCGGCAGCGGAATCTCAAGACGCCTGACCCGTTTTCCATCTTCTGGCACCTCCACTTCAATCCTGGTCTGCATACTGGCCTGCCGAATATGCTGCAATTTCTGAATCATCTCAACATCCAATGACCCGGAAATCTGGGCCACTCGTGCCAGCAGCAGCCGCTTTGAAGGTTTGCCGAACAGTTCATCACTGGATGCTCCGACGCGCGACCAGCGTTCTTCGAGAGCCATAATGCGGCGTTGCAGGCGTTGTTCGTCGGTCAGCTCTTCCTGATTGATGCTGGGATCATCCAGCGCATCGCCCACGTTAATGGATTCTCGCTCGAACGGACTGTCAAGTGGCCGCATCAGCAGAACGTATTCCTCTTTTTGTTTTTCATCGAGCGCGGCGGCGGCGGCAATCTGCTGTTCAGGCCTGTCCCAGACCTTAAAACTTTCAACGGGCCATGTGGTTCCCAGTGCCGACGAAAGTCGCTGCACGAGCGGATGAATTTCGCTGGTCCCGCCAGCCAGTTCTTCGTACATCGTGGCTGCGTCCTGAGCCTCCATACGCTCCTGCAGCAAAAACATTCGCGGAGCAAATGCCGACGGGTTTGAAACGACGAGGGGTGTTGCCGTCTTCCAGCGTTCCGCTTCCGCAATCAGAGTCACATCTGCCGGATCCGATACGAGGATCGATGGATCACCGTCCTTTGGAACCGCAGTGCAGCGTACCGGATCAAACAGCAACGCTTTTTCTTCAATGACGACCACCAGCAGCAGATCTGCCGCATCGACAAGACTGGCTGCCAGCGGATCGCCGGGTGTGGATGCCTGCAGCAGCACGCAATCAATCTGCCGCTGCCGCAATGCTTCAGCCAGAATCCAGACGCGGTCTTCAACCGAACCGCGTCCCGTGAGCATCACCTCGTACAGTCCCAGCGGAATTCGCGTCTCATCGGGCTTCAGCGGCGATACGTTTCTAATCACATGCCGGAACAGACGCTGCACTCGAACAAGATCGGAACTGGCCTGCCCGCCGGCGTCTTCATCTGCCTGCTTCCACAGTGATTCCGTGAGCTGACTCAGCAACAGACAGTCGCGAATATAATTGACGTCGCTTTCCGTGAAGCGACTTTGTTTGGCAGCCCGCTGCACACTGGCAGTCAGCATGGCAGCATTAGCTTCGCTGAGTGGGAGCTTGCGATTTTCTTCCGAGACACATGAGGACATCCATGAATTCAGGCTGCCCGCAATGGATTCTTTGCGAGTCTGCGTGGCCATCGATTCAGGCTGCATCCGACCGATTACCGAATTCAGTTTGCGGCGGCATTCATCGGCGACACTCTCCTTCGCCTGTTTGCTGGTGTCAACGACCGGTACCGGAGCGCGATTGCAGCCAGCCAATACCCCGCTGACGAGACAAACAGTCAGCAACGAGACAATCCCGTTGCCGGAAGATGAATTCGATAACTTGCAGATCGAGCGCCACATTCGAAGAGACTTTTGACTGGAAGGAAAACCAAAGTGAAAGGCGAGATTTGATAGAGCCCGGAAATCCATGTCCGAGTGCTCAGCGAACTCTTCCCGGTTTTTCCCGAACAAACCGGGGGCTAACGCCCTCCGGCTAGGTTTTTCCTGAACAAACCGGGGGCTTAACGCCTAATGGCACTCGATTTCTTCTATCAGCCGGTACGCGTTAGCGTCCGGTTTACTCAAAATTACGTGGAAAACCGGGTGCTAACGCACTGCGGCTGATACGAGTTGCGATCAAATCGAGTGCCATTGGGCTAACGCCCTCCGGCTAATATCGTGAACCCCAAAGCGACGGACATGAATGTCCATCCTACTACGAACAGTTGCAAAATTCGTTGGATCAATCAATGCACGATACGGGACAACTCGCGCAAATTCCCGGCATGGACCCGCGAAGGGCATGACCATTCCGGAAAAACATGTTTTCTCGCACCGCCCGCTCACAAAACCTCAAATCTAACCGCCCGGAGCATATCCCCATTCCTGAAAGGACGGCTGCCACTCTTTGGCAATGCGTTGTCGCAGGGCTTCAGGAAGTTCGGGGAACGAGTTCTTGCGATAGTCGGCAATCGAACTCACGTACGACTCCACTTCAGCCTGCACCTGGCTGAAATGCGGCAGTTGCAGCGTTTCGTAGACTCTGCGAATCTGGCCGACAGGATCCTGTTCCAGTTGTTCAAATCCCACTTCACAGAATTGCCCGGCCGGTATCAGGCTGCGTTCTTCAAAGTAAGCGTCGTACATGTTGCGGTACATCTGCAGGATCCAGTCATCCAGAACGTCTGCTGTCGAAGCACGTTGCAGGCGATGCAGTTCAGCGACCGTCTTCAGCATCTTTCGCGTTGAATGAAACACGTCGTACGGATTGCGGTGGATATGCACAAACTTTGCATCTGGAAACATCTGCAGCAGTAGTTTGATCCGCGCCGTGTGTGGCGGCGACTTCAGAATCAGCGGTCGCCCGCTGAGTACGGCCATTTTCTTCAGGAACAGCAGAAACGCTGTTTTCCATTCCGCGACTTCGACTTCCGAAACGTCCCGCATCGTGAGGTATCTGTCGTAATGATCTCGCCGCCGGGGAAAGATCCAGCCCATGCACGGCGACTTGAAACTGGTCATACACAGCGCGAATTCGTCTTCCTGAGGCGACCCCATTCTCCACTCGACGTTGTCCATCGGCCGTTGTTTCGGCAGAAAGAAATCAATTGTCTTCGAATGCAGCTTCTCGGCCGTCAGGAACGAATTCGGATACAGACATTGATAATTGTTGGGGAACGCGAATCGCTGATCGATCGTCAGCAGATTGTGCAGATGAGTCGTCCCGTGCCTCCAGTGGCCCAGGACAAACACAGGAGGCGGCACCACCACTTCGCGCAACTGCCTGCCGAACCGCATCTCATCCACCCAGTGAATGAGGCTGGTTGGAACGCTTTGGAGTGAGATCGTGACAGCTCGCGGCCAGCACGATGGCGACACGGAAAAACGGTTCTCGATGAGCAACTGCACCCATTTCCCGAACGTGATCCCGCCGAGCAGCCCAGGACCAAAGGATTGGAGTAACGTTTCACGCCAGGCCATTTTTTGAATCCGATTGTGCGACTTGTGACTTGCTGATTTCCATGCGCTGCATCCCAGGCTGTTCCTTACTGAATCAGTCTCTGAATCGTCGTGAAGTCGGACTTGAGCGATCGATACAGTTGCTGATAGATCGGATACGCAGCGTTGTAGGTTTTTGTGGCCGCAGCTCTGTTAGGAGTTTTTGTCACGACGGAAATTGTGGCCTGACAGGCTTCGACGACATCTTTGTAGGCACCGGTGCCGGAGGCCGCGAGCAGCGCGACTCCGTAGGCTGGTCCTTCCGACGCATTGATCGTCACCACCTGCTGACCATAAATGTCGGCCTGCATTTGTCGCCAGAACGAACTGCGAGCGCCGCCGCCGGAGAGGCGAATCTCTTTGACCGGGATACTCATCGACTTGATGATCTCCAGCGTGTCGCGCATCGCATACGTGGCACCTTCAATCACCGAACGTGCCATGTGGTTCTTGCCATGACGCAGACTTAAGCCGATCCATGAGGCGCGGGCGTTCGGGTCGGCGTGCGGTGTACGTTCTCCCGTGAGGTAAGGCAGGAAGAATAATCCTTCGCTGCCCGCCGGTGCTGTCGCGGCTTCGGCAGTGATCAATTCATACGGATCGATCTTTTGCTTCTTCGCCGCAGCGATTTCCGCCTGACACAACTGATTTCGAAACCACTGCAGACTGCCGCCGGCTGACAACACACATCCCATCACATGCCACTTGCCGCGCACTGCGTGACAGAAGGTATGCAATCGGCCCTTTGGATCGACCTGCACTTCATCGCTGTGCGCAAACACAACGCCGCTGGTGCCCATCGTCGCCGAAACGCCGCCGCGACCCACAATCCCGTTCCCGATCGCGCTGGCGGCCTGATCGCCGCCGCCACCTACGACGGGCGTGCCTGGCTTGAGACCCATTTCCTGGGCTGCGATGTCAGAGAGGACTCCGGTGACGTCTTCGGATTCGTAAACTTTTGGAAACAGATTTGCGTCCAGATCCAGCTTCTGCAGCAGCGCGGTTGACCAACGACGATTCACCACGTCCAGCAACAAAGTCCCCGACGCATCACTGACCTCTGTCGCAAAGTCGCCCGTCAGTCGATAACGCACATAGTCTTTGGGCAACAGGACCTGCACAGTCTTGTCGAAGTTCCTCTGTTCCTTATTCCGCAGCCACAGAATTTTTGGAGCGGTGAAACCAGTCAAAGCAGGATTGGCCACCATCTGAATCAGCTTGCTGCGACCTCCTGCCCGCGTTTCAATCTCTGCACACTCAGCGGCCGTGCGTTGATCGTTCCACAGCAACGCCGGACGGATCACGCCGCCGGTCTTGTCCAGGAATACACTTCCGTGCATCTGGCCGCTGAGCCCGATACCGCCGATATCAGCTGGCTTCAGTTTGGCGGCTTTCATCACGCGCTTGACCGAATTCACCGACGCCGTCCACCAATCCACAGGCTCCTGTTCCGACCAGCCCGGTTTCGGATTGCTCAGCGGATATTCTTCAGTCGCTGACGCCAGGATTTCGCCGTCCTCACGCATCGCAATAGTCTTCGTGCCACTGGTTCCGATATCGATGCCAAGGAAGACAGGCATTTAAGGGTGCTCCGGAGAATTTTTTGGGAATGTCGTTGTTTTTGAGGATCAGGTGCTTTGTCGAGACAACGAATTGGAGTGAATCTGTAGTTGGCTGACCTGCCGGAACGGCGCTTCGCTTGGTCCGGCCTATACAAGCATCAAGCTTCACAAGGCACTGAATTCTAAAAATACACTAGTCAAGTAGCGTAATCCTAACGAATTTCGCTGAATTCGCGAACGAGCGCCAAATGTTCCTGTCTCCGATTCACGAACGACACAATCGCATCCTATTCAGTGCAATTTACCGGGCTTCAAATCG
>JAYTAK010001454.1:0-2298 GCA_043737515.1 Candidatus Kuenenia sp.
CCCTCGGGGACTGTCGTTTTAGTGAGCCAGCCGATTTGGATTTAAAAATCGGTCGGGATTTTTCATTATTGGCTGAGCAGGAGGTTACTCAGGAAAGTGAAAGCCTTGAGTGGCTTGTTTTGTTAATTCATTTTCCGGCTCCCTCAGAAGGGCTCTGTGGAGCTTGTCGAGGCAAAAACAGGGCGCAGGGCGATGCCCGTCACACGGCCACCGGGCAGTGTGACACTAATTCCGACGGATCCCATTCCTCACTCAGCATTTCCGACAGCTCAAAACGAATCCGGCGGATGAATCGAACCACTTTCTTCATGTTTAATGATAAGCACGACCATCTCCATTCCGTGTCGCAGTTCTCAATCCCCTTACGCAAAAACTGGCGATGACCCAAAAAGCCCTTCAGATAACCGAATGGTGTTTCCGCGATTGGCGAGCGATTGTCATACATCGCGCGACCTTCGGGAGTCGCCATGCGTTCCGCCGTGCGATGGCGGACTTTCTCGTGTTCGTCGCGGCGAACCTGGCGACGCGATTCCGGATTCTCGTGTTTCAGCAGACACCTCGCTGCCAGGGGACAACCGCTGCAATCGAGCGATTCATAGCGAATCAGCAGCACGCCTTTGCGAGTCTCCGTGTCCTTTCGTTTCAGCACTCGGCCCATCGGACAGAAGTACTGGTCAAGCTCCTCGTCGTAAACGAAGCACGACTTATCCAGCTGTTTGCGGTCACTCATTTTCAGCAATGGCCACTGCGCTTCCGGCACCGGCTGAGTCAGGTCTTCGCGAAGCACAGGACTATCGGCTGCCGGTTCCGAAGACTTCGCCGGAGCAAACGCGGTAATATTGCGATCCTCAAGACCAGCCAGGACAGACCCTGCGGCGTTGCCACCGTCAGTCAGCACGTTCTCAGGTTTTTCCCCCAGCATTTCCGTCGTGCGATCAACGGACGGAATCAGTTCGTACGTTTCGTTGACGCTGCCCAGCACATTCGTGTCGACGATGAATCCGTTCGCGCCGTCGGTGAGACATGTGGGCGTGTAGTTCGGAGCGTACCCGCCCTCTTTGTTGGGCATCACACTGGATTCCCGATCATTCATCGGCATTTGAGCCGGATTTTTCGCCGGGTCGGTGCCTTCCTTTTTGCGAGCTTCATCTCGTTCTCGAACACTCGCAAGTGCGGACCTCAGTTTCGCCCGACGCTGTTTCATGTCGGCCATCGACTCCGGCAGAGTCGTGCCGCCGGAGTCGCCTGCAGCAGCTTCGGCAGCCGTGACATCCGCCATCATCTGCTCGATCTGCAGGTCCAGTGCGGCCAGGCGTCTCTCGATGCCCGCCGCGGTGAGTGTATTGAACCGTCCGTTGGCCGCTTTGACCCGCGTGGCATCGAAAGCGACGGTGCCAAGCTGCACAAGTCCCATCGTCATGGCCATGCGACAGACCTGTCTGAAGAGCGACTTGAGCTGCGTTTTGTTGTGGGTGAAGAACTCGGCCAGTTTGCTGTGATCCGGCGTGTGGCCTTCTGCGAGCCAGATAAAATCGATGTTATGGCGACACGCATATTCGAGTATGCGGCTGGTTCGCATCTTTCGCATCATGCCGTACAGCCACAGGGCAGCGATGATTCGCGGATGAATGGGAGGCTGGCCGCGTTCGCGTTTGTGGACGTTTTCCCATTCCGTCCAGTCCATGAGTCGCAGGGCTTCATCAAGCAGCCGGACTTCATGGTCGTCGTCGATCATTTCATCCAGCGTCGGCGAGAACAGGGTCCGCTGCTCCCTGACAATCACTGCTTCCGCCCAGTACTCTGCCGTTGCCACCCGCCGCCTCGCTTCCATCGCTGCCGCCGTCCTGACCCTCTGCGGCCCGCTTTCAACCAACGTTTTCCTGCCGCTTCTCACCTGAGATGCGGGAATTTAACCGAGACCCTTCACCAGGGCCAGGTCTGGCCCTGGATTAAAACGACAGTCCCCTCGCCTGGATGGTGAACGAGATGGAGAGCCAGCCAGGCAACGTCCCGCAACTCCGCCAATTAATTCCATTTCGCCGCGGACAGCGATTCGGTCTTCGTTCGCAATCTCGTCAGGTCGTTGTCGATTGCCCGACAGAGGTCGATGCGGTGTACGTCGTCATCCTGTGAGCTGGGCCGAGTGACGAGCGACTGAGCTTCCACCAGGTCCGACTCAGCAGCATCCCACTGATCCTCAAACATTTGCCGACGTGATCGAAGCAGCAGATCTTTCGCGGCCGAAGTGAATGCCTCGGCGCGAATGTGGCACTGATGAGCACTGCTCAGCAGACTTTC
>JAYTAK010001455.1:0-12229 GCA_043737515.1 Candidatus Kuenenia sp.
CAGCAGATTATTGCGATCGTCGGTCCAGTAGACAACCCGGTGTGGTGCTTCTGAAGTATCGGGACCGCAGACCGCGTCCAGCGAATGCACATCCCTCGACAGCAGCATCCAGACGGAATCAAATGCGACGCCGGCATCCGCTCCGCGATCGCACTCCTGCACGCGGGCATCCAGACCAGAGTCTTCCGCCAAGGCCCGCACGACGGGTTCGAGGTCGAAGTAGGAATTGGAGATATGCACCGCCAGGATTCCGTTGTCGCTTAAGTGTCGTGTGTAAATCTGCATGGCTTCCGACGTGAGCAAATGCACGGGGATCGCATCACCGGAAAAGGCGTCCAGCACCAGGACGTCGAAGTCCTGATCCGGTTCGCGTTCCAGAACCAGACGTGCATCGCCGGGAACGACGTCGATCTTTGCCTTACAATCGCCCAGAAACGTGAAGTGCTTGCGAGCCAGCGAGATCACATCGGGATTGATCTCATAAAATCGCATAGTATCGCCGCTGCGACCGTAGACCGCGAGGGTTCCGGCACCGAGCCCCACAACACCGATTCGTCGCGGCTTGTTTGCGTCGCTGGCCAGCAGAGCTTTGCCGATGCCGGAAGAATGTGAATAGTAAGTTGACGGTTCGCGACGACCCTGCTCGTCGGTAAATTGTCGTCCGTGTACGACGCGGCCATGCACCATGTCGCGCATCGGTCGTACGGGAGATTCCAGCACATCATCTTCCACACGCAGCACGCCGTAGAAGTTTCGTTCCACGTCCTTCACGTTGTCTGAATGCTGCGCGAAGAATGCAAAGTAGACAATGAACAGGCTCACCAGTGTCACACCGAATTTCAGGGTCGTGGCCTGAGGCACTCGCAGTTGAAACTGCTTGTCGTCCCGCAGATATGTTCCGATGCAGACCAGCAGGCAGGCCAGAATCGCCAGAGGAAGTTCAAAGTAACCGTTGAACACCAGCGGCGCCAACAGGCCGACCGCGAGACCGCCTGCTGCTCCACCGGCTGACATCGTCAGATAGAAGGATGTCAAATGTTTGGGACTGGGTTTCAGTCGGACGAGTTCTCCGTGGCACAACATGCACACCGCGAACAGATTGGCGAAGAACAAAATAATCTGCACGACTACCCCAAACGGGCAGCCTTGAGACAGCATGATCATCGTTGAAATGAGGCTCACGGCGGTGATCGTGGTCATCAGGCGACGACGATAGAAGCGATCTGATTCGAACGTCAGGATGAAGCTCAACAGGTACAACGTCAGAGGAATAATCCACAGGAACGGAACGACGGCAATGTCCATACAGACTTCGTTCGTGGTCGCCAGCAGCATGATGGACGGCAGCATGGACAGCATGAACCAGCGGGCTCGCGGCAGTTCAGTGTCGCCATCGAGCACTGCTGCCGGGGATACTTCGTCAGATGGTGCAACAACTGGTGTCGCAGTTGCCGTTTTCCAGCCGCACATCAGGCACGACAGAGCGAACACCAGAAACAGCACCGACCACAACCACGCCTGAGCCGTCGAAGAGAAGACTGGTTCAAAGGCAAACGGATACGAGACCAATGCCAGCAACGATCCGGTGTTGGACAGCGCATAAAGTCGATACGGCGATGATCCAGGACAAGCCGTGCTGAACCACTTTTGCAGCAGGGGACCTGTCGAGGACAGCAGGAAATAGGGTACGCCGACAGTCGCCAGCAGCAGCAGCGTTATTCGCAGGCCCGGAGCTTCGTCGCCGACAGGTTTCCATTCAGCACTCGGCACGATCGGCAGTGTCAACGCAGCAATCGCCAACAGCGCCGCATGAATACAGGCTTGTCGCGGGATGCTTTTAATGCAGGACAGCAGGTGCGCGTAGGCGTATCCGCCGAACAGCAGCATCTGGAAAACCAGCATGCACATCGTCCAGACGGCCGGAGTGCCGCCAAACCACGGCAGAATAAATTTCGCCAGCAACGGCTGCACCTGAAACAGCAGGAACGCACTGGTAAATATCGTGACTGCGAACAGCACTGAACCGCTCTTGCCAGGTTGCCGGTCAGCCATTTTCGTGAATCTCGCCAGATGAGTTTGCCAGGTAATTACGCTTGGAAAAGGGGTCAGGAACCAATAGTGCAAAGCACCCGTTGGGCCATCTGGCTATTGGTTCCTGACCCCTTTTCCAAATCCAAACCTAGCTTCCGGAACGCAACACGTCGGCAGAATCTGCATTTCAATTGCAGATTCACGCTGGAATCACGCCACAACTCATGTCCCGCGTTGCCGCATATCGCGTGTTGTTCGGTCTGCACGGGGCATGACGATCGTATCGATCGCCAGGACTTCGGCAGGTTCTGATTGTCCGCGCTGTGGCAAAAAGTCAACGTGCGTGCTGCTCCACATGCCAGGCTTCATCCGAGGCGTTGTTCGTTTTTCGTTTAACGGCAAGCCGCAGGCGACAGCGGGCCTGGCCGGCAGCCACCCCGACGTCTGAGAAGTCACCACCAGGGCAGTCACCTTATGTCTGATCTATTGAAACGTCATCAAACGATTTTCCAGAGTGCGGCTCTGGTCGTGCTGGGTCTGGTTGCATTCTGGCAGTCAGTTGCCTTCGACTTCGTCAACTGGGACGACGTGACATACGTGCAGCAGAATGAGCTGATCCGAAGCTGGTCGCCTTCCAGTTTGTGGGGCGTGGCGACGGAAACCGTGACACGCAATTATGCACCACTGACAATCCTGTCGTTCCTGATCGATCAAACAATTTGGGGCATGAATCCCTGTGGTTATCACGCCACGAACGTGTTGTTGCATCTGGTGAACGGAGTCCTCGTGTTTCTGCTGTTGAAGCGGTTGACCGGGAATCTGTTTGTCGCATGGCTGACGGCCGCCCTGTTTCTGGTGCATCCCGTTCAGATTGAAAGTGTTGTCTGGATCTCATCCCGTAAAGGATTGCTGTGCAGTGCGTTCATGCTGTGGGCCGCGATCGTGCGACTGCGTCCGGAAGTGACGGCAAAGCAGGACGCATGGTATATCGGACTTCTGATCGCGGCACTGCTTTCAAAGGCATTGGCCATTGTCTTCCCGCCCATCGTGTTGCTGTACGATGTGCTCATCCGCCGCGAAAAAACCGCCCCTGCGATCGCGCGGCAGGTTATTCCGGGATTGCTCACATTGCTGCTGCTGTTTTACACGGCCAGCGTGCAGAATACGGTTCTGGGAGGCGTGCGTGGTCACATGGACTTCAGTCTGCTGCACATCATGGCAATCGACGTCACGATCCTGTGGCAGTACATCGCCATGCTGTTCTGCCCGACGGATCTGTGCGTGATGTACGATCCGCAGACCAGTGGCATCGGGCTGAAAGTTCTTGTCGGCAGCGTCGCCTGGGCGGCTGTAGGCTATGCACTCTGGCGAGTCCGTAAATCGCAGCCACTGTGGATTCTGGGTGCGCTCAGCATTTTGCTCTTGCTGTTTCCGGTACTCAATTTCTTCCGCATCACAACCCTGATGAATGATCGTTACCTGTATTTGCCGTCCATCATGTTCTTCGCGATGGCTGCTGGCGCCGTGCAGCGCGTCATGACGTTTGCCGAATCTGAAGCCAGCCGACTGGTAGAGATCATCGGCAACAGTCTGCGAGGCATGGTCGTTGTCGCATCACTGGCCGCATGTCTGACACTTACATTGCGGCATCTGCCGGTGTGGCAGAATTCTCAGTCGCTCTGGACACACGCGATTCAGCAGTACCCGACGATGCCCGTTCTGCGGATTCAGATGGCGCTGACCGTGCATGCTCAGGGACAGGAACGCGAAGCCATTCGACAGTTGCAGGTCGCACTGCGGGAATGCCAGCCGGACGTTCAGGATCGCGAACGAATGCGAAGCATGATCGACGAATGGCAGACTCAGATCACCAACCGCCGAAAAATCGCGACCGGGGTCAGTCGGCAGAACGGCAGTTCGAATTAGTCGTGCCAGCAGCTCGACTCTCTGAGTCGCGACTTGCGACTCCTGTACCGTGGACATTCATGTCCGAGGCGCTGGTCAAGATGCGTGCCATCGCCTCAAAATCTCTGTGCAACAATACGCTTGAACAGACATCGTATTACGGCCATTCGACGGACATGAATGTCCATCGTACGGAAACGCAGTCTCCGGACTACGCCGCGTCGCGCATCACATCATCGGAGACTTTGCGGCGTTTCGTACGGCGTCGCAGCTTATGCAGCCAGCGATCTTCGCTGTCACTGGTCTCATTGAAGAATGAGCCCGAAAGCAGCCGGTAGAAGAAGAGCAGTGCAAACGCTCCGAACACAGCCGCGAAAAATCCCTTGAAGCTGATCGGATCAATGGCCATATCGCGCCAGAAGAACAGCGCGGTGCCGCAGCCGATCACGCTTCCGCCGATCCCCGTGAGCATCGTCGTAACTGCACCGCCAGGATCGCGCCCCGGCATGATGGCCTTGGCCGCCAATCCGGTTAGTGTCCCGAATCCGACCCAGCGCAAGAGTTCGTTCAGGCTGTTCCGCAGGATTTCTACGACTTCTGTTTCTGTCATGGACGGGCCTCCTGCCCGAGCCTTCGCCAATCGCCAGCGGATCCGATTTGTGCTCTGACACCAGCTTGTAAACGCAACCATTCTGAGTGAGCGCATGCCGCAATGGCGTGGACTTAAGCGATTTCCAACGGCGAGCGGGGGACGTCAGTCCCCTGATTTGCTTTGGTTCGCAACAAATATCAGGGGATTAACATCCCCCGCTCGCCTTGAGTCCACGCCATTGATCGCGTCCCGCCCCGGCCGCCATCTCACCTATTCTCTTTTCGGCAGTCCAGGACAATCTGTCCCAGTCCGAAAAGTCATCTTTTGCAGGTCGCAAGGTATTGAACTCCGTCAGACCGATTTTCGGCAGTTTTTGCCGATCGATCGCGTCACTGTTTCGGTGGGTTTACAGGCGATGTCAGTGTCTGCAGTTCCGCAACCACACGGAAAGAGATCTCGGACGAACGAAATGCCGAAGGCGCAAGCCATTGCCGGCTGAGGTCGAATCGCTTGCCGTCACTGCTGATGTCTTTCGTTACGATCACGGTGACGGACTTGCTCAGGTGCCATTCTGAATTGGATGTCCATTCCCCCGAGATCTCCGTTGCGTTTCGGATGCCGAGTGCGTTTGCCTGACTGGCGTCAAACCATGTGCGGTAGGGCTCATTCTGATCTGAGTCGAATCGAAGACGTACGGCCCCCAGTTGATTTGCTGCAGTCCATTCGTGAGCAGTGGGTAGGCGGTATTGGCGGTTTTCTTTGGTGCTTAACCATTGGCAGAAAGCAGTGGCGTCGTTGTGGCTGAGCATGCCGACTGGCAATGGACTTTCTGAAGGGCCCGGGAATAACAACCCATCGATAAGAGTTGGCGTCTTCCAGGAGACGCCGTTGTGCCACACGAACTTGCCTTCTTCTCGGAGCCAGCCACCAATGGTGCCAGCGGGCTGTGCTGTCGTTGCGTCTTCAACAGGCACATCAGAATCTGTCTCGGGTGTTCTTGCTGCGGGAAGCGGTGTTTCAGAGGGTAATTGTGCTGCGGTGAGCGGCTGGCCCCTTTCGGCGTCGGTGACATAGCCGGTGTCGGCCACGAATTGCTGAAATTGGGCCATCGTGATGACATCGCGAGAGATTACAAACGGGTAGGAGACAATCGCCTTCGGTTCAGGCTGCAAAGGCGGAGCAGGCGGAAGAGGCGGAAGAGGCGGAAGAGGCGGACTTGATGGATCGTTGACGACTTGCATCCCCTCCGGCAACACAAGTCTTTCTTCGCGAAGAATTCTCTCTGGAGGCAATTCGACATTGGTCGGTGGAACCAGAGTCAATTCCAGGCCGATGGTATTACGGCGTTCGATCGGAACGTTCAAATGTTTCGCCCACGCCTCGACGGATTCTTTGACCACGGAGGCCGTGGTTTCATTCGGCAGCGGTTCGAGCAACAACGAACGGCTAAGCGATTCAGGATCGTCCGAGCGGATCAGCTCATACAACTCAATACCCTGTTTGGGATCGGATTCGAACTGCCATGGCCGCAGCGACCCAGGCGTGCCGATGCAGATCGACAGCTTGTCCGATTCTCGTTGATGCTGAGACCCGCCACGGCCCATCGTGCTACCCATCTCTTCCATGCCGGATAATTCAAGTTGCGGATCGATAGCACGCGGTTCGAAGCGGACGATGCCTTCAACTTTCTCACCGTTGCTTTCCATGAGCGTGATGAGTGCCGGTGTAACGGATTCGTCAATCTGGACGGTCATGTCTGCGCGGCTGGGTGAACCCGGCGTCCGGTTCGCGAAAATCGCCGTCTCTTTGTGGAATTCAATCTCGATATTCATGATCTCCAAGTCCGACGCAGATAAGTACATAGCTGGACGCGCCGTCGATTTGGCTTTGTGCTTCCACCGACCCGCGATGAGATCCATAAGCCGGGGGCGAGGCACCTTGATGACGGCAGTTTTGCCCGGCTCCAACGTCACCTCGCCGGAAGCGAAGGTGCTTTGCCCGAGCTTGGCGTGCCATGGAAAGGTGCCGGGGCTGCCTGGCAATGAAGTCTGCCGCGAGTTACCGATTGGTGCCCACGCTACAGGATCGCTACCGTTGTCAATGACGACGTCGATTCCCCCTTGAGCACCCTCGAATTCAATTCGCACGGGGAATAGCTGATCATGTTGAGGTACATCCAGACTTATGATTCCCGTTTTCGTCCGGGCGATTTGTTGAAGTCGATGCGTAAACACAACGCTGTCCCACGTTTCAGCCCCACATACCCAAAAGATTGCAGCAAGGCCAGCCACAGTGAGCATCCCTTTACTACTGACGACTGAGGAAAACAGTGGCGAACCGTCTTTGTTTTTTTGTCGAAACCAGAAGAACGCGATCATGAGCCACGCCATGAAAACCACCGCCATCATTGCAATGATCTCGTCGGTGGCAGCAAATAACTCGTAAGACATTCCGGACAACGCTTTGGGTTCCAGAGAGAAAAAAGCACACTTCCAAACGATGGCGGGCAGTATCCAGAGTGCTGACCATCCAAGCAGTCTCGGTACTCCGAGAGAAAGAAATGACAATCTTGGTATCGATGCCGCAGAATCCGCAGACACGTTTGCCGGATTCGCAGGCGCACTGGCAGAACCATTCAGCAGTTTGGACGTCAAGCGTGGCAGGAATCGCGGTGACAGCAGGGCGATGGCGGCAAAAGCAGCTCCCATGATGCCTGCGGTCGGAGCAAATGGCGTCACCATCAACCCAACAACGGCGAAGAGCAGCCACAGCGGATATGGCGGCAGAAGTCGCTTCGCGACAGCACCGAGATCCGAGAATATGAAGGACGAATGAGAATGAGATTGATGGGTGGCCGGGGTTGGAGGGCGCCAGCCCGAAACTCCGCGGCTTCCTTCGCTCCGCTCAGTCCAGCCCCGGCCACCCGAAAGATCTTGTGCTGCGGTGTTTTCACCTGGTTGGGAGTCTTCTGGTACCGCGTTGACACGGTGGGCTGACGCCCAGCCGCTCGCCTGTGTTGCACCGCTTTGCATCGCAGCCAGTCCGCGTTCGAGCAATCCCGCCACCTCGCCAGCATGATGAAAGCGATCAGCCGGACGTTTTGCATGCAGTCGATTCATCAACACCACCAGCCAGTCGGGCGTTTCCGGATTGATCTCGCGAATCGGCCGCGCGGCGTTGTCACACAATCGCTTGAGCACACCCATCGCCGTTGTCGCACGAAACGGCGCGTGGCCAGCCAGCATCGTGTAGATGACGCTCCCGAGACTAAACAGATCGGCCCGTTCATCGATGGCGTCTCCATTGGCCTGTTCGGGCGCCATGTACTGCGGCGTGCCGGCCACAACTCCGCTCTGCGTCAGGCTGGCATCATCGACAGCTCGTGCCAATCCGAAGTCGGTGATGCGAACTCGGGCGACTTCGTTTTCCAGCAGAATATTGGCGGGCTTGATGTCCCGATGCACAACTCCCTGTGCATGAGCCGCCGCAAGTCCCTGCGCGATCTGCATGGCGATCCGCACTGCCTCGCGAACGTCCAGCGAACCGTTACGGTGGATGCGCGATTCCAGAGTTTCACCATGCACATACTGCATGACCAGAAACGGAGGCGACTCTTCAACCGCATGAATTGTGACGACGTGTTCATGGCAGATGGCGGCTGCCGCTCGACCTTCGCGAATGAATCGCTGTCGAGCCTGCCCGTTGCCTGCAAGATGCGGTGCCAGCAGCTTGATCGCAACCACGCGTCGCAGAGATCGATCAAATGCCTTCAGCACAATTCCCATCCCGCCCCGCCCGGCGACGCGGAGCAGATCGTAGTGCCGCAGCCGACCGATCGTGCCCGGTTCGACGGGAGGTTCGATGAACGAAAGTTTCAGCTCAATGGCTTCGCCGATCTCTTCAGCGTCTTCACGAGACTGATGCTGCAGCGTTTCAATGACGCGATCCAGTCCGGGGCCGACAATCTTGTCGTCTGACAGATTTTTAACCGCCGATTTCCAGAACGCGCCATCGGCGGCGAGTTCCTGAATTGCGTGCTGGCAGGCTTCGCAACGTTCGATGTGCAGTTCCATCGACTGGGCTTCGATGTCTGAGAGCGACCCGCTGACAAGACTGCGGAGGTCTTTGGTTGTGGGGCATGTTTGTGTCATTTTCATTCGTCTCCAATTCCCTGTACCAGTTCTTTCAGTCGGCTCATCACACGGCTGCGTGCCAGATAAACAGCACCGATCGACATACCCAGAGATTCCGCCACTTCCGATCCGCTGCGGCCTTCGACCGCCGTGGTTTCGAATGCCAGCCACGTTTGTTCAGACACCTGCTGCCGAACAATGGCGGCAGCCCAGTGAAAAACATGTCGCGCGTATTCGGCATCCCAGTCGGCTGCATCCGGAACAGTTTCCTGTTGTGATTGCATTGCGGCCAGATTGTCATCTCCACCGGTTCCGTCCATTCGTCTGGCTGAGCTGGCCAGCCAGTTTTTCACACGATTTCGAGCGATCGTAAACAACCAGCCGCGAAACGAGCCTCGTTCCGGCGTGTATTGCCAGCTTCGCATTTGCTGAGCGACCGACATCAGCACGTCCTGAGCGATGTCTGCCGCGTCGGCATCCTGCAGTCCTTTGCGGCGAGCAAACCCATAAACGAGCGGTGCGTACAGCCCCACAAACCGATCCCATGCCGGCAGGTCGTGCGTATCCCGCAGTCGCAGCAGCAAGCTGATTCGAGTCGTTGGTGAGTTGCTCATTCAGGATGCTCCGAATAACCAGTACAGCACAGGGTTCAAATCCTGTCGCATAAAAGCAGAATTTTGTAAGTGGCTGCACATTCTGAAAGGACGGCACGCAAATCGCCAGTCGAATCAAGGGCAGCGATTCCGGCGCCTACGTCTCGACCGGCTGGAAGGAAGACGCACAGATTCGAAGTGGTCCGACGGATTCCTTTTCCTGCCGGTCGAATCGTGTTACAAACTTACTCCAGGGCGCGGTGGGCAGATTCAGGAATGGGTTTGCTGTTCGCCGCCGACTTCCTGACCGATCTTCGCGGAGCAGTCACTGGCGGCGCAGCAGGCTGGTGCCTCCACAATGGATCGCAGCGAAACGGTCCCGAAGGTCAGCCGCGACGATCCTTCGACCTCCGCGAACGACGCCTGTTTGATCAGCTCGACACGGAAGAACTCAAAGCGATCGCAGGTGCCCTGGACATCCTGAAGGCCGCGCATTGAAGAGAACCTTTCGTCGGGTATGACCGGTCAGGATGTCCACAAACGCATCCTGCACTACAATCGGTCTGAGGTGAGCGCCAGGATTACAGGGCCTCGCCATGGTGTTTTGGAGTTTGTGTCCACCTGCTGTTGTCACCGGCGAGGGCACACGCTTTCAAAAACTGATGTCGGGGCGAAACAACACTTCAAATCTCCGGGACTCACGCATGACCTTTTCACATCGCTTGGCAGCCCTGCTTCTTGTTACCTTGGCTTGCACCGGCTGCGTCGAGCAGGCGGACGTAAAGCCGGGGGCGGATGGGACGGTCAGCGTCAAGCTGGCACTGAACTGGTATCCTGAGGTCGAACATGGTGGGTTCATCGCGGCAGAGACGCTGGGGCTTTACGACGCGGAGAAACTCGACGTGGAACTCGTTCCCGGCGGACCCGGTGCGCCGCAACTGGTGATCAGCGAACTCGTGGCAGAACGGATTCTGTTTGCCGTCTCCGATGCTGATAACGTCGTGAAGGCTCGGGCGTCCGGATATCCGGTCGTCGCAGTGCTGGCACCGCTGCAGGATTCGCCTCGCTGCATCATGGTGCATCAGGCTTCGGGATTCAAAACGCTGGAAGATCTCGCCGACATCGAACTGGCAATCAGCGAAACGCGCCCGTTCGCTCTGTGGATGAAGAAGAAGCTGCAATTGAAGAATGTGCGACTGATTCCCTTCGGCGGCAGCGTCGGGGAATTCCTGCTGAAGAAAGAATTTGCTCAACAGGCTTTCGTCTTCAGCGAACCATTCACCGCCAAAGAACAGGGCAGTGATCCGCAGACGTTCATGGTGTCTGACATCGGATTCAATCCTTACGCGAGCTTGCTCGTCACGACAGAGAAGACGATCCGCGAGCAACCAAAACTGGTCCGGTCCATCGTTTCCGCAAGCGTGGCAGGCTGGGGTAAATACCTTGCCGATCCCCGTGCCGGCAATGCGGCGATCTACGCGATGAGCAAGAACATGAGCCCTGAGGCTCTGGAATTCGGGGCGTCTGCGATGGCACCGCTCTGTAAAGTCCGCGAAAACGAACCGCTCTGTAATATGACGCTGGAACGCTGGCAGACGCTGGTGAGTCAGATCGAAGAAGTCGAAGACATCAAACCGGGTAGTGTGAAGCCGGAGGAATGTTTTACGACGGAGTTCCTGTCACCGGCGAAAACTGCCGAATGACGGCTCGCTGCATGCTGCACAGAATGCCCGATCCGGATTCGCATTCGGCAGGAATTGCACGAAACAGCCAAACCCGAGAGTGATCGATCGCGCTTCATCGCGATTCGGCGCAAAAAGACTCAAAGCCTGCCTTCACGCTGCGTTTCTGTCAGTGGTAATCTGACCGGACAGCGAACTGTCGCGAGACGGACTGTCGCTGCAAGACAGTTGCACGTCATCGACCGGTGACGTGTGTTTCTGTATCCGATGAAAGACAAGAGTGCTGTCCTGCTGAATCACGTCGCGAAATGGCCAATGATCAGGTTTCACTGATCACTGGCTGTCACAGCTCGTCATTCAACAGGCAAGTTTGTCAGGGATGATAACCATGAGCAGGATTCCTGTTCGATCGTTCGTTCTGTTGATGCTTGCTGCGTTGCCGTTGGTCAGCGGGTGTTGCTGCTTCAGAGGCTGCGACGACGGCGATCTGGCGAGTGCGCAGATGCAGGCTCGCGAACTGTACGCAGAAAATCAGCGGTTGCTGGCAGCATACGACGAATCCAGTCAGATGCTGGCCGGTGCGGACCAGGAGCGTCAGGCGCTCATGTCGCAGGCGGCTACAGCCGACGAACGTCTGAACAACCTGATGGCCGAACGAAATCAGCTCACAGATCGCTATGCCAACGCCCTGTCAGACGATTCTGTACTGGTCGGCGGCAGTGCGGATTCGGCACTCGAAGCGGCTGGGTTTGAATACGATCCGGCCACAGGTCTGCACAAGTTCCACAGCGATATTCTGTTTGATCTGGGCAGCGACGCGATTCGTGCGGAAGCTGGTCCGATCCTCAAAGAGTTTGCGTCAAACACGACATCCGGTGCGGCGAGCGGCATGCGGATTCTGATTGTCGGCCATACCGATGATCAGAACATCGCGCGTCCGGACACGGCTGCGAAACATCCGACCAACTGGCATCTGTCGACCGACCGAGCCGACGCCGTGATTCTGCAACTGCAGAAACTGGGCGTCGATGCCGAGCGTGTCGCCGCCATGGGCTACAGTGAATTCCATCCGCTGGAATCGTCTGTGACAGAAACTGCCCGCCAGCGCAATCGACGTGTCGAACTCTTCGTCGTTCCGAATGATCCGAGCCTGGCGAAATGGGATCCCCTGAAAGCCACGCGCTGAACAAGTGACGTGATGCACTGCAAAGGCACTGCTTGATGAATTCCAGAACTCCATCCTTGCCGGAACCACTCGATGTGATCGCCGTCGGGGCTCATCCGGACGATGTG
>JAYTAK010001456.1:0-5315 GCA_043737515.1 Candidatus Kuenenia sp.
ATGCTGGAGCCGTCTCTGGCAAAAGGCAAACCTGGCGATCGATTTCAGTTCGAGCGGATGGGCTATTTCTGCGTCGATGCCGATACGACTCCGGGCCGCTTGGTGTTTAACCGCACGGTGACGTTGAAAGATCAATGGACGAAGGAACAGACAAAGGGATAACTTCAATTTCTGTCGGTGTCGAAATGGCTGCCCCGAACGAATTCTATGTGTCGTGGTTTTCCAAACCGTGATTGGTTTTGAATAGTCTGCCAGGATCTGTCTTCAGGCCCAACGGGCTGCTCCTATGTCAGCCTAGGGCAACGCCCCAGGAATTGGATGATACCGAACAACCAAGCCCCACCGGGGCGGCCCTAACACGATTTGCCGGATTAGGGCCGCCCCTTTGGGGCTCAATACCTCGCTCGCATTTCTAACCTGGGGCGATGCCCCAGGCTGACATAGGGCCGACCCGTTGGGCCTGAAATCAACCTGTTCACTCGGTTCTTTAACTCCACATAGAATTCGGTAGAGTCAGTGAAATGGGTGTCTTTGATCGAGAGGCGGCAGCTTCATGAAGCCAGACTCAGTTGCACGAATGATGGGAAGAGCCACCGCGATCTCTGTCGTGGCCATGCTGCAGTTCGCACTTTCAGTCACGTTGTCGCTTCAGTGTTATCCTGGTAACTTTGAATTCACGCAGCAGTACCTGAGTGAACTCGGATGTTCCGCTCCGTCTCAGGATCAAACTTTTTTCCTGCAGGCATGGATCTTTAATCTCTCACTCATGCTGCTTGGTGCCGGTCTGACGTTCTTTTTTGTGACGCTGACGCTTGTGACAAAGGACGGAAAAACGGAACTGCCTGTGTGCGGAGCCTGCGGTACATGCGCGGCGGTGTCGTTGTTTCTGGTGGGAGCAATCCCAATGGATGTGAGCCCGAGACTGCATGTGATGGCCATGTGTTCGTGGCTCTTCTTCATGTTGCCGATGAGCGTAGGATGGATGGCATGGGTGCGAGAATGGTATCCGGCAGCCGGGATATGGAGACTCATCAACAGTTGTCTTGTCGTCGCCATTCTGGCCTATGTGCCCGTCTCTATGTTTGGACATGGTACAATGTGGCAGAAAGTGGTTGTCCTTGTTGCATTTGTCTGGTTGCTGCTCCTGTGTGGACAGATTGTTTTCGTCTTTCGGACAGGCAGAGTCTTTGAATTCCAGATGTATCGCTTTCAAAAACTCCACAAGGAACTCCTCGCGCGGGACCGCAAGCGGAACAGATGACAGTCATTGACATGGCTTCTGGAGAGCGGAGTCCCCCAATTGACTTGCCATCAACGTTCGTGCCCTTCGACCGTTCCCGTGCTGGATCTATTTCTCTTGTCCTCAAGTTTCCACAATGCCCAGGTTGCTGATCCTTATCCCCACTGACTTCGAACTGCAAAAATTGCAGCCACTTCTCGCTGAGTCTGTCGCTCGGGCTGACGGCGTGATGCTGACATGCGGATTCGGGCCAATCGTGGCAGGGATTCGAACGACGCAGCTACTGGCACTCTACAAACCGCGAGCCGTCGTACTCGTCGGTATCGCCGGAGCACTGGGGCCGCAACTGCCGATCGGAACCGCCACGACTTTTTCGCGAATTGCCTGTTACGGAATCGGAGCTGGCAGCGGTCTGAGTTTTGAAACAGCGAGCGAACTCGGTTGGCCGCAGTGGACAGATCCTGAATTCGGCCAGTCGTTTGGCGATGTGATCGAACCGGCGATCGAGTCAGATCCTCACGACCCGGCGGGCTCGATGCTGCTCACAGTCTGTGCCGCGTCGGGATGCACCGAGGACGTCGCGCACCGGCTCCAGAAATTTCCGCAGGCGGTCGCGGAAGACATGGAAGCATTCTCCGTCGCGCTGGCCTGCCGCATGGCCAGTGTCCCGCTGACCGTGATTCGAGGAATTTCCAATATGGCAGGCGATCGCGACAAGGCCAACTGGAGCGTCATCGCCGCGCTTGAGGCCGCAGCGAAACTGGCGGCGTTGAGGATCTCGACATGACCAGAATTCATCTGGGGATTTCCACATGCCCGAACGACACATTTGCCTTCCACGGCCTGATGACCCACAGCGTCGATTGGCGAGGTCTGACATTTGAGGTTGAGCTGATCGATATTCAGCAGCTCAATGATCGCCTGTTCGCCGGTGATTTCGATGTGGCCAAGACCAGTTTTCATGCCGCCCTGCTGCTGGCGGAGAAAACCCTTGTGCTGCCATCCGGTTCGGCTCTGGGGTTCGGCGTCGGTCCGCTGTTGTTGTCGGCTCGTGCGGGTGAGCGGCCTGAGAACTCCGAACAGTTGACGCTGTGTCCCGGCCAGCACACAACAGCCGCATTGCTGTTTCAGTTGTTCTATCCACGGACAACCCAGATTCGGCACGTCGTGTTTTCGGACATCATGCCGGAACTGAAGCAAGGTCAGGCTGACTTTGGTGTCTGCATCCACGAAGGCCGTTTCACATGGCAGCATGAGGGCCTCGGACTGGTCGAAGACCTCGGCACGCGGTGGGAGAAGGAAACATCGTGCCCCTTGCCGCTCGGCGGAATCGTCGCCCGCCGCAGTCTTGACCCGAACACCATCGCAACCGTGCAGGCTGTAATTCACGACTCGCTGCAGCTCGCCCTGTCCGACCGCAGTCTTCCGCTGTCCACGATGCGAAAGTACGCTCAGGAATTCGATGACGCCGTCCTAATGCAACACGTCGATCTGTACGTCAACGCCTGGACCGTGGATCTTGGCAGCGTCGGCAAAAACGCTCTGCAACAATTATCCCGACGCGCTCACGCGATCGGGCTCACTCCGGCTGAGAGCGTCGAATTGCAAGTGTTCGGCAGTTGATGAAACCGAACGTCTTTAAGAACCCGTAGGCCGGACCAAGCGCAGCGCCGTTCCGGCAAATGCCAGACACCTGGCGGAACGGCGCTCCGCTTGGTCCGGCCTACCCCAAAATCAAGTCCTGCCATGGCCCACCGTCAACTTGTTCAATTTCCAGGTTGAAAGCCGCGCACTTCGCAACGGGTCGTACGATTCCGTTGAACCTATGGCCAGAATGTAAACCCGATTGTCGTCGCGAGCCAGCAGACCAAAACTCAACGTCACCTCGATGGTGCGCAGTTCAGATAACCGCGACGCAAGTCTGTCCCAATCGCGGACTTCGTCCTCCCGGCAGAGCGGCACAGCCTCACATGCGCTCAAATCAGCTCAAACTGCGCCCGATTGAAACGCGAACGAAGCGATTCGATTGCAGTGCTTGTCCGGCAAAGGCAGGTAAAGAGTCGCCTGACGTCGAGAGGTCATAAGTCACTTGCGGCCAACGGAAACGCTTGCCAACGTCTTCGCGAACGATGCGATAGACGTCACTGTGCCATCATACGCAGGTAAATCCTGCGCAGATACCAGTGGCCTCGACAATCGTCATTTCCAGCAGCGATCAACTGCGGTAGAATTCCACATTGACACTCGCTTTCAACGCAAGTGATTTCCATATCCGATCACCCGCGACAACATGAGTAAACCAAAATGATTTGGGTGCTATTCACTGTCTCTCTGAGTGTTTTGAATCCTCTGGACGATGCCACATCGACAGTCCACGGTTGCTATTCCGTTGAATTTGAAACACCGAACACCCATCCGCCGTTTGTTCCGCCCGCTGGGTCGGAGTTTGCCCGTGACATTTTTCAGCGTGGGCTCCGTGTCCTGCCCGAGTCCGTCCTGGTGCAGACCGTGGTTGTTGGTGGCGAGGCCGTTGGCCTGTCCAAAGGGCAGCAGGAGAGGTTGTTGCCGTTGTTCAGGGATACGTACGCGGCGATTGCTGATGACGGCCAAATGGCTTCACTGGCATCGGCATTGCCGTACTGCCTGTCGGCGGATCAGCCAAAACGTGGACATTACTTTCTGTACGTTCCGGAAAACGTATCGGAACGAACGAAGACGGTTGTCTTTCTGCACGGCTTCGGGGGGAACTTCTTGTTTTATTTAAAGGTGCTGAAGAGTGAGTTTCCAGATCACATTCTGGTTCTGCCATCGTGGGGCGAATCATGGGCAAATGGCAATTCAAAGTACATTCGCGAGGTCTTTGTCGATATTCAGCAACGGTATTCCATCACCATACGTAAATCACACTTGATGTCGATTTCGGGCGGCGGAGCGATCTCGTTTCAGATCTACAGCACGAATTCCGTGTGGTTCACCGACCTGGTTGTCTTAGCGTCAATGCCCGATGGTCAGACAATTCCGCAACTCCGAAATGATTTGACCATTTTGATGATCAACGGTGCGCTCGACGATCGGTTTCCGATCGAGATCGTCCGTGATCGTGTTGGGCTTGTTAAGCAGCAAGTTGGCAAGACATCATTTGTCGAACTCCCCGCTGACCACTTCTTCTTTCTGAGCAGCATTCCGGCGTGGAGAACTGCGGTTCGAAAACATCTTCAATACTGACTGACACGGACGGCGATTTGATCGCGGTTGCGTTTCCGGGCAAGTGACAGTGTCACGACAAGACGGCGAGCGTGCATTTTCACGTCGATGATGTGCTGAAACTTCCAGGGAACCCATCGAAGCGACGGATCGACGACGACGTGAGGTGAACCGGAAAATCAGGATGCAAGGCCATATCATTTTCCCGGGGCGTTGCCCCTGGCTTTCACATCATGCCCCAACGGGCAAAACGCCGTGAAGGATTTTATGCTGTGATTTTGGCGGAGTTGATGGCCTTGAGTTTGATCTTTTCTTTCTCTGTGAGAAGTCTGATTTTGGGCTCACCCAGTGGTTTCTTATCCGTGTTTGGTGGACGGTATCGAGCGGCCTTCGAACCCTGTCGTTCGTAGCTGTCTGTCCTGGCACGCCACATCTTTGTAGGCAGTGATTCTACAACCAAGGGAGTTTCAGGCAGATGATTCAGGCTCCAGCGAAGCGTCCGAACTGTTTCCGCCAGACTGCGTTGCTGTGGAATCGTTAACAGCTCGACGGGCGGCGTTTGGAATTCAAACTGACAAGCTGCGGGCGGTTCTCCCACGTCATCGCCATCAGAGACCAGTGAAGTTCCGTCCGGATGCGGACGACATTGCGACACCGAAGTGTCGCTTAAGTCATCCTGCTGCTGCCGCGGACCTTGTTTTTCGTTGAACCAGAAGTTTGAAGATTTCAATGATCGTGACTGGTGTCAGGGCGAGCCCGCCGAAAGAGGCGGAATTCGGACTTTTGTCTTGATGCTGTGGCTGGAGTTGGAGATTTGAATTCCTGAGCGAATTGTTTGCTGAACCGAATCGAGTGTTCCCCATCCGGCTTC
>JAYTAK010001457.1:0-2295 GCA_043737515.1 Candidatus Kuenenia sp.
GTATCCGCCGGTTCCTCAGTTCAGCGACGAGAACTATTTTCGCATTCCGGCCCCCGTGTTTCGGCAGATGATTCGCCGCACGACATTTGCCACCGATACCGAAAGTACTCGTTACGCACTCGGCGGTCTGCTGCTGGAATTCAACGAAGGCATGGTCACGCTGGCAGCGACCGACAGCCGACGCTTGGCCGTGGCCACTGCCGCGTGTGAAAAACATGGTACGCCGGAAGCACCGGCCAAAGCCACGGTCGTGCCGACGAAGGCCATGTCATTGCTGGAGAGATCAATTGATCCGCAGGCCGAATTCGTAGACATCGCCGTGCATGAAAACGATGTCATGATGCGTTCCGGAGCGTGTGTGGTTTACAGCCGTCTGGTCGAAGGTCGATTCCCGCGTTATCGCGATGTGATTCCTCGCAGTGGCAATGTCAACGTGCCGCTTCCTGTCGGACCATTCTTTGCCGCCGTGCGACAGTCGCAGATTATAACGGATGAAGAAAGCCGCGGTGTGGACTTCCAGTTTGGCGGATCGATGTTGACGCTCAGCAGTCAGGCCAGTGCCATCGGCGAATCAAAAATTGAGCTGCCGATCGAATATGATCACGATGAAGTCAAAATCACGTTCGATCCAAAGTACGTCGCCGATTTCCTGAAAGTGCTGGGGCCGGAGACGCTGGTCGATCTGCAGTTGACGGATTCTGATACAGCCGCCGTCTTTCGCGTCGAGGATTCCTACACGTATGTCATCATGCCGCTGGCGCAGGATCGATAGTGGGCGAGGGGATCGCCAATAGCGGTCTGTTGATTTCGTCTGAATTTCCGCGTGGGGTAAGCTTCCAGCTTGCCGTCATTCAATGAAAACTTAATGCTTCTTAAAGAATTTGACAAGCTGGAAGCTTATCCCACTTTAGATCAACGCCCTGCTATCGCGGTACTGCTCACAGGATTCAATCACGGAAAGGGATTTCAGCCTTGTCTGACGAAGCACTTTCATCACCGTCGTCGCTGAAAAATGCCCTGACGCGGCTGATTCGCCGCAAAGGACTGGTGAATCGTTCGGCGGCGGAAGCTCTGAACGCGGAATGGAACCGCATCGTCGGCCCGGAAATCGGACGACGCAGCAGCGCGCGGCGAATTAAAGACGGCGCACTGGAAGTCGTCGTTACCAACAGCGCGTCGATGGAAGAGCTTCGCGGTTACCTGCATGAAACGGTGCTCCAGCAAATGCAAACCAGTCTGCCCGAATCCAACATTCGAGCGATCCGTTATGTGCGGGCACGGTAAATGGAGTTGTCAGTTGTCAGTTGTCAGTTGTCAGCGTTCAATCGGAACTGCGATCAAGCGAGAAAACTGAATCGATACATCTGAAAACTGTCAACTGAAAACTGAAAACTGAAGACTGAAAACTGAAGACTAATAGGAACAAAACGTGTCTGTAGTGAATCCCGGAAGCCCCGATGATGGCAACGATCCTGACCAGGTGAATGCCGCTGTCGCCCCTGACCAAACCTACGATGGCTCCGACATCCAGCACCTGAAAGGGATTGAAGGCATACGTACACGGCCTGCGATGTATATCGGCGACACCGGTGCGCCGGGACTGCATCATCTGGTGTACGAAGTCGTCGATAACAGTATCGACGAAGCCGTCAACGGGTACGCCTCGGAGATTCACGTCCAGATCAATCTCGATGAGAGCATTTCGATCGTGGACAACGGTCGCGGCATCCCGATCGATGCCGTCAAAGGCGACGGTCGCTGCGCGCTCGAAGTCGTACTCACGGAAATCCATGCGGGTGGCAAGTTCAATCGCGAGAGCGGTTACAAGATCGGCACCGGCGGTCTGCACGGCGTCGGCATCACCGCCGTCAATGCGTTGAGCGCATGGCTGACGGCGGAGATTCGACGCGGTGGTTCAACATGGGTGATGGACTTTGAAAAAGGTCGCCGCACATCGGAACTCCGGCAACTCGGACGAGCCGATTCCACCGGCACGCGGCTGACTTTTCTGGCTGATCCGACGATCTTCTCGGAGACGAAGTTTTCACTGGATACGCTCACACGCCGCATGAGAGAACTCGCGTTTCTGACGCCCGGAATTCGCATTACTCTGCGTGACGAACGCGCGGATCGGACGGAAACGTTTCATTTTGAAGACGGACTGGTGGAGTTTGTCAAATACCTCAACCGAACGCAAACGCCACTCACGTCTGACGTGTTTCGCGTCCTGGCGGAATCGGACGATGTCGTCGTGGAAGTTGCTTTCCAGTACAACGACGGCTACACAGAAAATGT
>JAYTAK010001458.1:0-2295 GCA_043737515.1 Candidatus Kuenenia sp.
ACCCAGCGCGGGCTTCGCCCGCAACCCATCGTCGACGTCGGGACACAAGCACAGTGTTGTCATTCACGCAGGAAGACATGTGGCAGAAAAATTGATGGCAGAAAAATGAATCGCAGAAAGACCTCAATTCGTGTTCTGCATTTTTCTGCCCCCTCATTTTTCTGCCAGACCTGACTTCAGCAATCAGACGCCTGAGAATCTGCGCAAGAATTCAACTGTTAGTAGTATGGTGGGCCTGCGCTGTCGCTGGTCCCACCCTACGAATCACGCTGTTTCACAATCTCGCCACCCGTTCATTCGAAGAAACTTCTGCTTGACCAGATTTCCAATAATACCTAAGGTTCGCCGAGTGATATGATGTGCGGAGTTCGCAAAGGAGTGCGCGGTGTTTCAAGTGACATGGCAGGATGCCACCGCATGGAAGCGGCAGGGAGGCGATCAGGCTCTGCCAGCGCCGCCGCCTGATCCAGTTGTGACTGCGGTTGGGTTGCTGTGCTGGGAAGAACACTGCGTCGAATGTTCGATGCCGCAGTGTTATGCGACGTGTTCCCTGTTCGTCGCACGCCCTGACAAAAAGTGCGCTCGGTTCGTGTATGGCATCATGCCAAATCGTTACGTCCAGGGATTGTTTCGCTTCGGCGCTGACATCCGGTTTCGACGCTGGGCGAAATTGCAGACCGCATGGCCTTCACGACTGGCGATGCTCAGCACTGGCACGCTGCGGACGCAGACCACGCTGATGGACTGGACGGAGAAAGCAGTCAGCAATGCCGCCAGCATGATCCAGCGCTGGTCGCCGAAACGACGTCTCAACGGTGCTTTCACGCTGGCACGTCGCAAGCTGCTTGAACATCAGTCGGCTTTGCTTTCAGGGCGCGAATCAAATCCGCACGCCTTTTTTGTGAAGTGCTTTTCCGGGGAATCAACGGCGTTTCGCATCCAACTGGAACTCGTGACCGATGTCCCTGTATTTCGCACCAGCCTGCAGATTGAACCAGGCTGGAATGAACACTATCTCGACGCAGCGGAACTGATCTCGCTGGCAGCGGACAAGACCGGCATCCTGCGATTGTCGATTGAAAACGATCGCGAAGTCCGGCTCATCTTTACATGGCTGGATTTTATACGTCTGCAGCACGGACTCAGTTCCATCCCGCAGCTCAACGGTGCCGCGAAGCCATCGACTGCAACTCAGAAACAACCTGGCCCGGCAAAGAAGATCAAGTGCGTGGCGTGGGATCTGGACAACACGCTCTGGCACGGTGTGATCGGCGACGCAGGTGCGTCGGGCGTGACTCCGAACCGTGAGATGATCGATCTGATTCAGCGTCTGGATGAACGTGGCATTCTGCAGACCATCGTCAGCAAGAATCATTACGACACAGCCTGGCCGAAAATCGAACAACTGGGACTGGCCGACTACTTTCTGTATCCCGCGATTCACTGGGGACCAAAGAGTCGCAGCGTGCAGCAGATCGCGGACGAACTGAACATCAACGTCGATACCTTTGCCGTGATTGACGATTCCCCTTTCGAGCGTCGTGAAATCAGCAATCTTCTGCCTCAGGTTCGCGTCTTTGACCCGGCCGTCGGCCCGTCGTTGATGGATGACACGGCGTTTGATGTTCCGGTGAGCGATGAATCACGCGGGCGACGTTCGAGTTATCTCACCGAAGCCCAGCGCAAACGCATTCATCAATCGTGGCGCGGCGATTATGGTGAGTTCCTGAAGAGCTGTCACATGGTGCTGCAGATTCGGCATCCGCGAGTGTCAGACCATTCTCGCTGTATCGAACTGTTGCAGCGGAGTAATCAGTTTAATCTCTCTGGTCGCAGCTATCAGCCGGACGACTTCCACGGCCTGTTGCAGTCCGAGCAGCACGATTGTTTCTGCTTCGAAGTCGCTGATGACTTTGGCGGCTACGGGATTGTGGGCTTTGCCGCATTCGAAGCGACCGACGCCGGTCCGCATCTGGTGGATTTTGTGTTGTCCTGCCGCGTCGCCCAGAAAATGGTCGAGGCCACGTTTCTGAAATGGTATGCAGCGCGGCAGCAGCACGTTGGATATCAGCAACTCCGAGCCCGATTGAGAGTGACCTCACGCAACGCACCGCTGCGTGAAGTCATGGAGCAACTGGGCTTTGACTGTCTAACTTTCGAGGACGATCGACAACTGCTGGAACTTCGATTCGAGGAAAGCGTCGTCATTCCGGATGTGCTCACGATTGAAGATCAGACTGCCGAAGAAAACCAGCATCTGGGAGCGGCGGCATGAGTGTTCCGCCCGGTACGATC
>JAYTAK010001459.1:0-5314 GCA_043737515.1 Candidatus Kuenenia sp.
AAGGGAACCACGTCATCCGGGAAACGCCTGGCCTGCGTGTTTGAGTGGATCGAACACGATTTGGAAGTTCTTCCGGTGACGGCATACGAAATTTGAAAGGGCAGTCGATGAAACAAGCTATCCGTAAAACGAAAGTCCTCACGCCAGCCGAAAGCCAGCGCATGAAGCGTTTGCAGGCAGAGTTGGATTCTGAAAAAGATGAAATCGTTGCCAGCGGTCGGGCATTGCTGGACGCTCATGATGCGATGATTGCCGCATTGCTGGCGGATCTGCGATTGGCGAAGGAAAAACAACACCTGAGTCTGAATGATCTGCAAACGCGAACTGGCATCGATCGAGCACAACTCAGTCGGTTGTTCAGTGAATCCGTCGGCACAAATCCAACGATTCAAACGCTGGAACGGTTGGCGTCCGCCTGTGGCAAGCGCGTTGTATTGTCGTTGCAAGATGCCTGATACTTCGAACGAAGTGGTTCGTGCAGGAAGTGACAGGGATTCAGTCTGACAGAGAAGAAACGATGGCTCACGCAGAACGGCACCCGACAGCGAGTCCAGCAATCAGGTCGTGCGAAGTCGAACTTATGAAAACTCGCATGCAATTCTTCCATTGGAATTCAGATGCTGTTCCCGTCATGCGAGTGTGCCGACAACGGACCAATTCTACATGGACAGCCGGGCCGATGTGACGGCAGCAATGCTGGCTGGATGACTTCACTGAAGGCAACATCGAACACCTCGCGCAGCATGGATTCACGCCGGAAGACTTTAAAGATATCACCGTCCTTCCAGTGACGATGTTCCCAGTGCCGGAAAGGCAGCGGTAAAATGGCCAATACGCGACGAAAACCGACTGAGGCGGAAAAGGTCCGATTGCGGAAAGCAATCGCGGCAGAATCGAAGCCGGAATCGATTGCCGCCAACGTCGCGAAAATCCAGAAGTTGCGAGCGACCAAACAGCAGCATTCCGGCAGCATCGCCCAACGAGTCCTCGGCCTGCTGCGTCAGCGCAAAGACGCCGAACATTTGTCACTGCTTGACCTGCAGACCCGTACCGGCATCGACAGCGGCAACCTGTCACGTCTGCTGAATGCCGACGAACCCAACTTGACGCTGGAGACCGTCGAACGACTGGCCACGGCCATGCACTGCACTGTCCATGTGACGCTGCAGCCGGACGAGTAGACGGGTAGGGGGTTAAAATCCTGGACGGCTCGAGAAGCGGATACCGCTGAGTCGTCTTCCGCGAATTCTGGCAAAAAATAGTAGGGGGGGGCTATCGGCGGCGAACCGTCCCCACCCCAGACAGGATCTGAACGAGTACTGAGACACGCATAGGCTTAGCGGCCGAAGAGCGGCATCCGAACCGCCTTGCGTGTTCTGTTTTCAATTCGGAAATAGATTGTTCGGAATGTCGATCGAATGCACTTGAGTGACAGCACGGCAACCCGTTACGAAATGGAAATGGCCAATCCTGGATTCATTCCTCCAATTGACTGGGATTTGAAATCTGACGGTGAACAGAACTCTCAGGATCTACGCATGTACTCGCGCCAGATTGAAGCCGAGATTGAGCGATTGGAAAGTTGGGAGACGATCGCAATCCGGTGGCACTACCTTGAAGGCCGTGAGATTCATTCTTGGGATGATGAAATCTGGAATCGCCAAACGGAGCTTATGTTCAACATCTGGATTGAGGAATATGAAGAGACACGACCGTTTGTGCGAACAGATTTCAAGAACTCCATCGGACGAATGAAGCTACCCGATGATGTAATCTTGCTCCATCAATCGATCATCAATGCCTGCGCTGAGAAAACTCGATTGGCTTTGGATCTATGTTGGGAAGAACAGAACGAGGAATTGCGGGAAGAAGCTGCGACCCATTGCGCAACTGAATGGCACGATCCTCGGTATCGAAGCGTCTTGCGATGCATGTTGGAACCTGATGGATTCTGCAACGTAATCCGAGAAGGGGCACTTGCCAGATTACGCTGTTGGATCAAGAGGATTTCAAACGGCCGATTCTCGGCTGCAACCCGTGAAGATCTGTTCGGATTGATTCGTATCTCCAACGCGGTACTTTCGCGAGTGAGAACTGCGTTCACGTGGGAAGCGCCGAGTTCCTTTCTCGGGGCTGATGATTTAGAAATTGTTCGATGGACATATCCGGCCGTTTGCGGCATTCCAGCCGAATGCAGCGTGTCGAAAAAGCAATTGCTGAAAGAATGGAAAATAGGTCATCCCGAGTTCGATACAGTTGAATGTGACGACTTTGAAGACTGGGCTGATGCACGAAGATTGTTGTATTACAGCGATTGGTATCTTTCCGAATATCCGTCACGTGCAAATCCATCAACATACGACGTTGATTTTGAATGTCGTTCAGTCGGTCTGCGAATGGTTGCCATCGCCATCCGAGAAGCAGAACGATTTGGACTGACGCGATTTGAATTGCCAGGAATTGATAACGAAAATGACGCACTTGAACTGATTGAACGAATCGTCGCGTTGACTATTTCCGGAATGACAACAAACGCAACGCTACAACTCATCTCGGACACGCGGAACACTGATCCGCTTGCTGCTCAAAGCAATTCTGATTTGGCAGCTTCGACATGCCAATCTGCAACCACGATCGACTTGTGGAGTGGCTATCACGCGCCAGGACTGTGGTATACAGCATTCAACTTGGAATCGCAAAAATGGCGAAGGGCACTTCGGAAAGAATGGATTCCGAAAAAGCTGGCCGAACGTGATCCGTTGACTCCACTACGGGGCGACGTGCGTTTCTTGAAGACGTTTCTGGACTCTCGGGGCATTATTGAACCGGCCTTAACGATACGAAACGATCCGTTTCGATAACTATCGAATCGATCGTCTGACTCGCGTAGACGGTGGTGCCGTTGTTGGTAGTGTTCTGCACTTCGACCACGATTCAACCGTGAATCGTACTCAGTCACGAAAGGCAGGACACCATGCGACAGAAAACCGAACCCGATCAGCGCGGCACAATCTCGGACGACACCACGTATCCGCTCGCCGTATTTCAGAAAACTGCAGGCATCGGCAAACATGCCTTGAGCCAATTGCGGCGGCAAGGGTTGCGAGTGATTCGCACGGGCGGCCGGGCGTTTGTCCGTGGCCGAGACTTCTCGGCATTTCTCGCAACGCTTTCAGGCCATCCGGACACTCAAAACGGCGGCGAATCGTAAGGCCGCATTCGGACGCTCGCCGGCAGCGTCGCACAAATTGGCGACGCCGACCGAATCACGAACGAAGAAACCCGGTCAGTTGCCGACCGAGTCGATGCGCCAGCCGTAGTCAGTGCAACTACAGCGAGAAATGATCTTGCGTCGCCTGCGTGAATCACGCCAGAACTCTGCTGCAGAGAGAATTGGGTCCAGTTCGGACGTTCTTCACAGTGTGGTGCGGAGTGGCAGGATTCTCAGCCACAGAAAAAATTGATCACCTCTGGGGCAAGACCTCGTATCAAACAAGTGAAGCGCCTGCATGGCAGGAATGCGAAATCTGATCACTGTTTTCTTAATTGACAACACACCGGCGGCCGATACAATCAGGAGGCATTCCGGGGGTGCAGGAGGAACGACATGGCTTGGTTCCGGTACTACTGGTCTGACGAACAAAATGGCAACATTCAGAAGCTTGCTGACCACGGGGTGACGACAGACGATTTTGAGTTTGTCTTCGAGAACTACGAAACGGAAGCGTTGAGCCGTTCCAGCCATCGGCTGATTCGATTCGGCTATACCGCTGACGGTCGCTACATTGCAGCGGTTTTCGAATGGGATGAAGTCGATGTAACGGTGATTCCCGTGACGGCCTACGAAGTGTGAGAAATTCGATGGTTGACAAAGCACGCTACCCAAAACCAAGTGCTGCAGTTCTGGCAAAAATGCGAAAAGCCATTGCCGAAGAGGAACAGCCGGAAGTCATCGCGGCAAATCGTGCGACGGCCCAACGGTTGCAGGCCAACAAGTCCCTGAAGAAAGCACAGAACGCAGTCTCAGCGTCTCAGCAGGTACTGGCATCGCTGCTGAAGGAAAAAGAGGCTCAACAGGTTTCATTGAGTGATCTGGAAGCCCGTACCGGCATTGGCCGGAGCAATCTGTCGCGACTCTGGAACAACCAAGCGCCGAACGTGACACTCGAAACCGTTGAACGAATTGCATCCGCGCTGAACTGCCGGATTCAGATCACTGTGGAACCGCAGAAATGATCCGGGCGAAGGATCTGGGACTGAGATCCAGTGAACGCGGAATCGGAGAAATGCGAGACCGTGAAAGGCGTCACCGCAAGTTTGTGAAAGCCGCTCCGCCAAACTGCTACGGCTCCAACGAAAAAAGGGGTTCCCGGCTAACCGGAAACCCCTGAAAAATCAATGTGAGCGCTGGGACTCGAACCCAGGACCTACGGATTAAAAGTCCGTTGCTCTACCAACTGAGCTACGCTCACAAATGCCACAATTTGCGGCGTTCGTGAACTCATTGACACGCGAAGTTCAGGAACCTTATCGGGAAATTCAGGATTTTCCATACGGTTCAAGCCAATGGATGCGAAAGATCCCTGGAAAGCTCCGCGATTTTGGAGTTTGAGAAAAGGCTGAGCGGCAAATCACTGCTGTCCCGGAGCCAACAGTCCCAGGCGTTCCAGTTTGGATCGGCATTCGTCACGTTCGCGGCTGCGATTGAGCGTGATCCATGTCGGGTCCTGAGCGGCCATAAAGGCGGCGTCTGAAAACGGCGGAGCGGTTCCGGCAGCGGCGGCGTTGGCGGTCAATCGCTGAATGACGCCTGAATCCAGACGCGTCAGAAACGTGGACTGCATGCGATAGTCCAGAAATGCTTCCCACACGATCGGAAAAAGCGGGGCGACGATTTGCTCGCCGAGCGTCGTGGCGTACTGACGAATTTCCAACTGAGCATGGCTGTCCATCCGCAATGCGAGGAAATGCAGCAGGTTGTGCAGATCAATTTTCCAGTACGCCTCTGTATAGGTCGCCAGTGGCAAATCTTTGCGAGCCTGTTCACGCGCAACACCGGAAGCGATACGACTCTGATAGACGTCACGAATTTTCGACTGCAGTTCTGTTTCTTCCTGAGTCAGCCGCTGCCCAAGTTCGGCAGGCAGCGAATCGCCGCTTCCCTGGCGATTGGCTTCTGCCTGTGTCCGCCATTCGCTCGGGTCGGTTGTCTGAGCCGCATCAATGGCCAGCGAGTAGCGCGTGCTGTATTCGTTGATGTTCGCCGTGCGGTGCCGTACCCATTGCCGCCAGCAGTCCATCGGCACGCGCACGA
>JAYTAK010001460.1:0-5313 GCA_043737515.1 Candidatus Kuenenia sp.
TCGTACTCGTACTCGATGAACACGATTCGAGTATGAGTACGAGTACCATTTCATTGAGTACGAGTACGATTTCCAGCCGAAAAGCGCAACTTCAAAACCGTTGGCGTCGGGTTAAACAAACAAATTGCGGGCTTGTTCAACTCCGGCGAAAGTATAGCGAACCGTCCTCGGGAGGCTGGTCTTCACAACAGAAGCGGTAAAAATAGGAACCAAATGCCGACATGACGACGTTTCAGACACCAAACTCAGCACACTGTTCAGGACAGGAATGCGTCCGTGGAAGATTTCATCGGAAAACAGGTTGTGGTCGATGTGGAGGCACCGTTCGTCTATCTGGGACGTCTGCACGCGATTCACGACAAAACGCTCGTCCTGAAAGGTGTTGACGTCCACGATCTGCGGGATTCCGTCACGACCCGCGAAGTCTACGTCCGCGAATCCCGCGTTCACGGCATCCAGCCCAACCGTAAAACTGTCTACATCCGACTGGAAAAAGTCGTCAGCATCTCGCCGCTGGAGGATGTGATTGAGTAAGGACCGCGGAGACCCGAGTCGGGGACACGGGGCACATTCAGCATCCCGCCGCTGGTAGACGTGAGCGAGCAGGGATTGAACCAGTCTCGTGCGGCCCTGCAAATGTTTTACGCGAAGTCGACTGTTTCGAAAGCAGTTTTCAACGTCCGGCGACGAAGGGGCGGCCTGACTGGAATCCCCGCTATTCAGAAACTCGTGCTGAAAGCTCGACTCGTTATGGAGCGTCAAGGGCATTACAACTGGAAAAACCAAATAAATCTCGCTTCCGACATGAACTGAAGAGAAACATCGTCCGTGCGTATCCCATGTGCGGCAGTGGGAAAATCCCATAACCAACTCGGTTGGAATCACAGTTGCCGTCCCGTTACAACGGCTGTCGCAGCACTGAAATCCGTGGAAGATCAGAATTCAAGGGTTTTCTGGGTTTTCTGGGTTTTCCAACTTTTTGCAATAAACGACGAGTTGTGTCTTCAATCTCGGAAAAAGGCTCTCTATATTGGGTGATCGTTTGTTGAGTGCAAATGCGTCTTGATTCGGTTGAACACTGGATCATGAAACCTCGTGTCTCATAATTGTCTGAGACATTTTCTTGTTCCGTACCTGGGAGGATCGATCATGAAATCGTGGAGACGTGGATTTACTTTGATTGAATTGCTGGTGGTGATTGCGATCATCGCAATCCTCATCGCGCTGTTGTTGCCAGCCGTGCAACAGGCTCGTGAAGCCGCACGCAGGACGCAGTGCAAGAACAACCTGAAACAGCTGGGCCTTGCTCTGCATAACTATCATGACGTTTACGATAAGTTCCCTATGTCGACGAATTCGGATGGTTCTCTGGATGCAGGAGATACTCCAAACGCATTGGGGCAGAGGATGCTGAACCATCGAGGCTGGTTGGGTGCTCTTCCGTACATCGAACAATCCGGGATGTACAGCGCTCTGAATCTGTCATTGGCGACTGGTGCATACAACCGTGCCGGCTCAACGCTCACTACCGATCCATATACGAGCGGTAATTCGCAATACGTCAGCAAAACACTGACAGCGTTTCATTGTCCATCTGACGCCAACGAAACGCATTACACGGGCACCACCGCAAATTACGTAATCAGCGCATTGGCTCAGTCAAACGGTCATTTCGGGTCCCTGAGCAATTACGACTTTTCGGTTCATCGTTACAGCAATTCGATGACGGTTTGGGCAAAACGAGGTATTGCGACTCGTCGGCTGTTTGGCCTGCAGAGCAACTCAGGAATCCGTGATGCAAAAGACGGCACCAGCAATGTGGCAATGATCATTGAAGGCACCCGCGGGGTTAAGAACGGAGTTGGAGCGACTTGGGGTTACTCAAAGTGGGTATCCAATGGAATTGACCTTGCTTCTGACCGGATCAACTACTGGCCATGCTGTCCATGGTGGGCGACGCCGGATACGGACGTTAAGCCAGGGCGAACTCGTAATTGGGGTGCAGCCGGAAGCACGCACACCGGCGGATGCCAGGTCTGTCTGGCTGACGGGTCCGTTCGTTTTCTCAGTGAGAACATGGATTATACGACGCAGCAGCGATTGGCCTACATTGATGACGGCAATGTGCTTGGCGAGTTTTGATCTAAAGTGTTCGATCCATCAATCGTCACCTGAACCGATGGTTGGAAACTGGTTTGAAGTTCTATTTGTGAACAGTCAGGGTGAAAATCGCATATTCTATTCGAGGTTGCCTTTGTCTGAACCGCCGCTTTGTGGCGGTTCAGATTTTTTGCATTTTGAGTTAATGCCTTTCAGGTTTCTGCGAATTCGGTTCAATGTTCTAGTTCCAGGTTCAATGGCTGACGAGTTACCGAACTTAAATGCCATCTAAACTTACGATCTGCCTGTGCGTGACTGCCGTCTTGCTGCCAGCATCACTGGTATTGCTTTGGCCGTTGATTCCCGCAAAGGGAACGATCGCTTTGATGCCTCATCGCGGTTCTGTGTACCCCGACAGCCTCGTGGCATTTGAGAAAGTCGTGGTCGGGCCGGAATTGGTTGGTCATCCTCGAATCTCGAATATGCAGATCACAAAACTGTATGCGGAGGAAGTGTTGGCCGGAGTTCTTGTGTGCGATGTCTTTCGCAGCTCACTGGTCTACCATCGTGCGATCGGCTCGGGAAAATGGTCCGACGAAGTCCTGCTGGCAGATGTTGCTGCCCCGGCTCATGCAAGTGTGGTTGATATGGACGGCGATTCGGATCTGGACATCGTTTTGTCTGTGCTGGGCAACATTGAACCAGATGATGGACTGATCGGCCGCGTGATTCTGCTCACGCAGGAGAATGGTCACTGGACTCCCTCAATTATTTTGGACGATGTTCGTCGAGTCGCCGATGCTCAACCCGGCGATTTTGACGCAGACGGAGATCTCGATCTTGCCGTCGCAGTTTTTGGTTACAACCGTGGACAAGTCTTATGGCTTGAAAACAAAGCGAACGGGCAGTTCCAGGAGCACGAGTTGCTTTCCGGACCAGGCGTCATTCATGTGCCAATTGTTGACCTGGACGGTGATGGCGATCTGGACATTGCGGCACCCGTGACCCAGGACGAAGAAGAAATCTGGGGCTTTGAGAATGTTGGCGGTGGCCAGTTTCATCGGCACAAGTTGTGGTATTCAAACAATTTTGATCTTGGCAGCGCAGGGTTGATTTCGGCGGATCTGGATGGTGATGGTGACGCGGATTTGTTGTTACCTGCCGGTGACAATCTGGAAGACTTCGATCCCTTTCCACAGCCGTATCATGGTTGCTACATGTTCGAGAATCTTGGTGACTGGAATTTCCGGGAGAAGCGAATATCTGACCTGGGTGGCACCTATGCGGCGGCTTGCGGTGATATCGATGGCGACGGAGATCCTGATGTGGCATTGGTCAGCATGGCCAATGTCTGGGACGAACCTGAACGAGCCAGCCTGGTGTGGCTGGAGAATGACGGAAAGGCCGTGTTCAAATCGTGGCAAATTGCGTCATCGCCAACGCATCTGATAACTGTCGCGTTGGGAGATTTGAACGGTGACTTAAGGAATGACATCGTCGCTGGCGGACTGCATATTCGAGGTCCCTATAACCGGCTTGGGCGCGTGACAGCATGGCTGAATAAGGGGATGAAACCGTGACACGCTGGCAAAAACTGCTTGCTGCTGTGATTATGTTCGAACTCATGGCAGGAGCCATATTGGCGATCATGCAGGCATCACGGCCCCAGGCTCCCCTCCCGGACCTTTCAAGAGTCGATAACGAAACGGCGACGGCGCTTCATGAACTGCGGGAAATCGCCCGCGATGGAGATGCTCGCGACTGGAGAGAATTGGCCGAAGGATATCTGGGGACGGGATATTACACGGTCGCTGAGCAGTGTTTTCGCCGGGCAGCTCTACTGGATCCGGGTGACATGCAGGCAGAATATGGACTGGCGTTTTGCCTGGAACGCACCGGGCGAACGTCTGCGGCTATTCCGATCTTCAGAGCCGTTGCGGAGACTGCCGACTCAGACCTTTCGCAGACCTGCTGGTATCAAACAGGTCGCTGTTTTCTGCGGGAAGACAACACGGTCGATGCGGAGGCCGCCTTTCGAAGGATCGAACAGTTCCCTCCGGCAGTCTATCAGCTTTCCAAAATTCTGATTCGAACCGGTCGCGCCGATGAAGCTGTTCCACTTATTGAGGAATACCTGGCTGCAACACCCAACTGCTTAAAATTCCTGCAACTTCGTGGCAAAGCGGCCGAAGCGCTGGATGATTTGAAAACTGTTCAGGAAATGCGAGATCGTGAGGATCGAGGCGAATACCTGACCCATCTTGAGTACTCGCTGGAATTCATCGGAATGCTGGGGACCAAGTTTGGTTTGGGTTCACGCCTGGCACGTGGACTAAAGTTGAAGGAAGAAGGAACCGCCGCGCAGCAGCAAATGAGTCTGACCGGTGCCGTGGAGTTAATACGAGAGCACCGTTTCTGGCAGTACCGTTCTGCCTTCGTTGCACTTGCTGAAGTTGAGCTTGCCCTTGGGCACCTGGATCGAGTCCATGAGCTAATCTCCGAGGTTCGGCAGATATCATACGATGGAGCCGACCTTCTGGAACTCGAAGGCAAGGCAGTGTATGCTGCCGGGCGAGATTCGGAAGCTGCTGCACTTTGGAAACGCGCATACTTGATCAGGCCGACGATTGACCTGTGTGACGAGTTGACAATGATTGCCTCGGATCCGAGCGATAAGAATGAATACATGGCTCAGAGAGAACGGATCTACGGCCAACAATTGATGCTGACAAATGATGCAGGGGCGGCCTTGGCACATTTTGAGGCTGCCATTGCGTTGACGCCGGAGAACCCCGCGATACTATTTAGTCTTGGTGACGCCGCGCGGGTGCTTGGGGACAAGGAAACAGCCGAGTCTTGTTTCCGATCATGCCTCAGGATTCAGCCTGCTCATGGTCGAGCGATGCAACGCCTCGCGTGGATGGGATTACAATCCTGAGGAAGTACTGTCAAAAACTGAACTCTCGAACAATCCTGCAATCCCCTCCGAAATGTGTGTCTGTTACGAATCGTCATGCTGCAATGAAAGGTTGATTACGATGAAAAGTGCTGCTGGTATAGTATTTTCAACGCTCCTGTCGATGGTGATGATTGGCTGCGGCGGCAGCGGTTCTCAGAATGCCCCGCCACCGCAAACCGGTGGTGATGGCGAGAACGCACAACAGGAAGATCCGAATGCGGGCGTTGCATTCGATCAGGAACTGATGCAGAAAG
>JAYTAK010001461.1:0-12221 GCA_043737515.1 Candidatus Kuenenia sp.
GCGCAAGTCCGTATCCGAAACCGTTGCCCTTCGCTTCGTGCTTGGCGCGATAGTCCTGAAGATATTGCCACAGCAGATCCGAAAGCGTGTAGCGTGGCGGAATCGATTTGGCTGGTTCCAGCACATCGCGAAACTTCGGCGCGGGCTTGGGCGGCTGCTGAGGAAATTCAAACGGCGGTTCGTCGCCGTAGAGATCGCGTCGGAAGCCCACGATAAAGATTCGCTCGCGATGCTGCGGAACATAGTGCTGCGCATCAATGGTCTCAGCGAAGATCGTGTAGCCCAGTTCGTCCAGTGTCTGCAGAATAATCTTCCACGTATTACCGCGATCATGAGACCGCAGATTTTTGACGTTTTCGAGCAGCAGGACCTCAGGGCGTCGGGCGTCGATCAGAGTCGCCAACTGGAAAAACAGCGTGCCCTGCGTTTTGTCTTTAAAACCATGTTCCCGCCCCAGACTCTTTTTCTTCGAAACGCCGGCGATGGAAAACGGCTGACACGGAAACCCGGCGGCCAGGAGTTCGTGTTCCGGAACATTCTGACCATCCACAAAATCATTGATGTCGCCCACCGGCGCGTCACCGAACCAGGCAGCGTACGTTTTCTGAGCGTACGGATCGATCTCGCAGGAGAACAGACAGCGACCGCCAACTTTCTCCAGTCCAATCCGCAGCCCGCCGATGCCGGCAAACAGGTCGATAAAGCGGAAATCCAGCGACCCGCTGTGCGCGTGGACTCCATTGTTGGCGGCGGATACGCTGCGGTTTCTTCGAGGCTTTGACGCCGCAGCGGCAAAAGGCAGTGTCTGTTGTTTACGGCTTTGCATAGTTGGTCCCAGCGCCACGGCGCGATCGGAATGCTACGGGCCAGAGACATGAACGGCAATCGAGTGGTCCGTCTGGGAATTCCGTGATCGCATTCCCTGTGACGATTTTTATGAAACTGGTAGTAAGGATAATGGATTTCAATCAGCCGGTCGTACGCGGTGACTCGGTCTTTGGAGTTTGCGAAAATCCCATCGCGGTGGCCGAACACCGGTCCGGTGATGCAGCGTGTCAATCAGCAACCACCGCAGCGTGCTGACAGGCGGACCGACTCCCACTGATGCCATCGTGATGTACAGAAATCCGCCGACCGACGGGATATCGGTCGCCGCATGTCCCAGAAATCTGAGCGAGAAAAGTGGCGTGGAAATTGGCAGCAAGCGTGTTATCATTTGGGCAGAAAGCGAGAACGTGAACATGCCACAATACAAGTTTCCTCCATCCGTCAGTCAATTAGTTCAGAAGCAGCTCGCTTCCGGCCAATTCGCAACAGAAGATGATGTACTGCTCGCAGCGTTGCAGACCCTGGATGCAGACTCCGAGGATTGGCTTGCTGTTCGTGAGGCACTTGAGTCGCTGGAGGCAGGCGATCAAGGGCTGTCGCTGCAGGATGCCTTTGAAGAAGTTCGAAAACGACACTCAATTGCTGGCCAGACATGATTTATCAGGTTCGGCTGCAACCCGCGGCAGTATGTGTTCCGTGTGATTTACACGATCGACGGCGAAACTGTTTGGGTTCTTCGGATTCGTCGGGCACAGCGAAGGCGGCTGCGTCCCGAAGACATTGGCGAGCTTGAGACTTGACTGGTGCCAACAATCAGCGGGCCATAACAATCAGCGGGCCATAACAAGCAGCGGGGCCATCAACAAGCAGCGGGAACAAGCAGCGGGGCCATCCAAAGTGACTTGAATTGACGAACATCGATCAAAGGACAGCTACCGCACTCGCCAGGAAACCCGCGAGTTATACTCCGCGTGGGTCTGATTGAGATGTTTTATCGTAGCCGGATTCGTCAGAATTCGGCCATGAATAATGGACGGCTCCGAATTCTGACGAATCCGGCTACACACCAATTGTGCCCGCGCAGAGTATAATGGCGACCGCGTAGCACAAACATCCAGGCTGGCGGTGATCGGCCTGTAGAAGGGTTCACTTCTGCGCCGACCATCGCTATTCGATGCTTTCCCCGTATCCCTTGGGCAAAGAATGCGAGCCAGTACCATAAAGGAGGTCATCAAAACTCGCCACACATTCTGGAGTTCACTACAATAATGCTGTATCCCCGTTTGTCGCTGCTTGATCGGACGAAATACAATGGCTCTTCAAATCGAGGTCTGTCCTTCATGTTCCACGAAGGTCGCGGCGATGCGGAATGGTCGTTGTCCCGCGTGTCATGCCCTATCATTTGCAAACAGAGAAATAGCCGAAGCTGTATCGTCAGCAAGCCAATCCACTTTCTTGGATTCTACTACAAGAATTCCAGAACTGAGGAGTGAGCCGAAGTCTCCACCTGACAGCGCATTCCAGTTGCACAGTTTGCTACAGGCGCTTTTGGACGAAGACGATATCGTTACTCTGTTCCGCACTCGCAGGAGATTTTGGAATACGTTTTGGGAAGCCTTTAGTGCTTATTCTGTTCTGATACCACTCAACTTCATGGGAACAATCATTCTTGCGGTGTCACCTTCGACCAGTTCACCATGGTTGATTTTGTGGCTCGCCTTGATACTGATATTGCTTGTCTTTCGATTCGTCAAGCTGCGATTTATACGAATCCTAAGACTTCGCGCCAATTCAGCCGTTGAGGAATTATGTCGCGGGGGATGGCGCCCTCCTATCCTTTATCTCAGGCCGTTTATTTTAGACAATAAGTCATTTCACCGCAGATGGTATCAATATCTTACTCATCTGCTTCCAAACCTTGGCCCGAGCAGCCCGGAACAACGCCTAGTAAAGGTTCTTGCAAGATATGGGCCTGTAATCGCCATCGGCCGTCCCGGTGAAAAACTGCCCCCGCTCGGTGCTGCAAGGATTTATGTTTCGCACAAACGTTGGCAAAACGTAGTAGCCCAAATTGTCGAGTCATCCTGTCTTGTTGTACTGGCGACCGGCGTAACAGATGGTCTGTTGTGGGAAATGAAGCACCTCGTGGACCAGACTTCACCGGATAAACTATTGCTTTGCCCGCACCCGAAATTGTTAGAAATGGGGAGGCAAGAATCGGAGCACGAATGGTCCCGATTCTTGGCAACCTTTGGCGAGATTTTTCCACTGCGGCTTCCCCAGCATCTTGACGACATCCAGTTTATAACATTTGGCGTGGGATATCGGCCATTGCCCGTCGTGAAAGTCCGATCAAGGTTTCTGCGCTATTTGGCTGGCAAATCTGACGCTGGAGCCAGCGTTCTTGAAGGTATTTTACAGTCTAAGGGATTCCAGGCGATGTCAGTTGTTGAAAGAATGAATGGCCGGACACTGCGAAATTTCATTGAGTTCTATTCGGCAGTTCTTCTGGCGTGGATGGTTCTGTTTTGTATTCCGTTGGCCTGTATCGCACTCGCGGTTTACTCCGCCGTTTTCTTTTAGTATCAACGGTAAAAGATGCGGTGAAGTCAGTAGAGTGACGGAAACAGTGTTACTTGCCCTCATGCACGGGGACATGGGGACACAGCATTCAGCGGGAAGAATTTCGATCATCGTAGAACGCTGCTGTTGCTCAGGTTTCGGACTGTCCCGTAGTTCCGCTGGGAGACCAGCCACGACAGGAGTCCCGCGTCGGAGACTCGGGCTACAATGGTGGCCGTCATCTGGCTCCGGTGGAATTGCAGGGAGGTTCGAGTAAGACGGGGCCGTGTGTTCACAAGCGCGGTGCTCGCTGCAGTAACAAGCTGCCGAGCGTTCTCTGTGGCGACAATCGTCATAGACGCGGCTTTGAATTTGCTTCAAACTCTTTGCTTCGACGGAGCGTGCTCCTGTGGCGCGCTGTGTGACAAAGGCATGAATGAGCGGATTGACGCTGGTCACTGGAAACTGTACCTGAAAAAACAGAAAAAACACCGGCGGCTAGCGGTCTGTTGATTTAGTATGCACAGTCAGCAATTTTGTTTAACCCTGAGCCGCAGGCGACGGTTTCAGCGCACGCCGTCGCCTGCGGCTCAGGGTTAAACGATTAAATCAACAACCCGCTAGCGCCGTGCCGCTCACGGGAAGCTCGCTTGCAACCAGGAAATGAACACGGAATGGCTCAACAGAAACTGAAAATCGTTATTGTCGGTGGTGTTGCCGGTGGAGCGTCTGCGGCAACGAGGGCTCGCCGCTGCAACGAACATGCGGACATCATATTGCTGGAGAAGGACGAGTTCGTTTCCTTCGCCAACTGCGGCATGCCGTATCACATCGGCGGTGAGATTCCGGATCGCGGCAAATTGTTGGTCGCGACGAAGGAACTTCTGGAACGCCGGTTCCGACTCGACGTGCGTACGCAAAGCGAAGCCGTGCGGATTGATCGCGAGGCAAAAACTGTGATTGTGCGTCGAATCAGCGACGGCACGGAGTACGCTCAACCGTACGACAAACTCATTCTATCTCCCGGTGCCGCACCGTTTGTGCCGACGATGGACGGCACTGACGCCAAGGGTGTGTTCACACTTCGCAATATCGCCGATATGGATCGCATTCGCGCGGCGGTGGATCAGGCTCCGCCCGCAGCACGCAGGGCTGTGGTGATCGGGGCGGGCTTTATCGGGCTCGAGATGGTAGAACAGCTTGTGGGGCGCGGGTTTGCTGTCGCGGTGGCGGAATTGCTGGACCAGGTGTTGCCACCGATGGATCCGGAAATGGTCGCACCGCTGCAGGATGACATGCGCAGTCGCGGCGTGACGCTGGAACTCGGCAGCGGCATTCGTTGTATCACGAAAGATGCTGCCGGAAATGCCACTGGGGTCGAATTGCTGAATGGCAAAACACTGTCGGGCTCACTCATCATTCTTGGCATGGGCGTGCGTCCCAACACGCGGCTGGCGATTGAAGCGGGTCTGGAGATCGGCACGACTGGCGGCATCTCGACCAATGCGTTTTGTCAGTCCTCGGATCCGGACATCTACGCCGTCGGTGATGCGGCGGAATATCTGACAGCACCGCTTGGCCAATCAATGCGAGTTGCACTCGCTGGCCCCGCCAATCGCGCGGGACGCCTGGCCGGTCAACATGCAGCCACAGGCACGGCTGCCGCGAACGCGCCGGTTCTGGGCACTGCGATCGTTCGCGTCTTCGAATATGCGGCCGGGATGACAGGGCTGTCCGCCAAAGCAGCAACGCGCGCGGGACTCAAGTTTCGCTGCGTGACGATCGTGGCCGGGCAACATGCGGGCTACTTTCCCGGCGCGACGCCGATCACGTTGAAGCTGATTTACGCGGCGGACGATGGTCGCGTGCTGGGGGCTCAGGCGATCGGCAAGGACGGGATCGACAAACGCATTGACGTGATTGCCACTGCCATGGCGTTCAATGCGACAGTCCGCGATCTGGCTGGTCTGGATCTGTCCTACGCGCCGCCGTACGGATCGGCGAAGGATCCTGTTCATCAGGCGGCGTTTGCGGCGTGCAATCAACTGGACGGATTGGGAGATCTGCTGGACCCGGACGCGGACTTGTCCGGATATCAGGTCGTCGATGTGCGGACGGCGGCCGAGATTGCCAAAGCTCCTCTCACCGGGTGCCCGACGGTGATCGCGATTCCCGTCGATGAACTGCGCGATCGATTGCACGAGCTGGATGCTTCGAAGCCCACCGTCGTCAGTTGCGGCGTCGGAGTGCGCGGCCATGTGGCGCAGCGCATCCTGAAGCAGCACGGCTTTGCCTCCGTCGCCAATCTCTCCGGCGGTGCCACGCTGCGACGACAGGCCGTGCAGTGAGGAAGCCCATCGCAATCACAGGCCACGGCTGACCAGTTCGTGCTACTAACGATTGATTTCTAGTTGTCCCGCGAAGATTTTCAGGTGGCGGCTGGACGAGGCTGGGGCAGGTGCAACACGAAAATAACGGACAGGAAGATGGAAAGACCGAAGTTGAATTGCCTTCCGGAATTCCTGATCGCAAAATCACTGTCCTGGGAAATGGCAGAACGATTGGGAAATGGCAGAACGATGGGGGCAGAACAATAAACCGCAAAGGCAAACGCTTCTTATCGTTCTGCCACCATCGTTCTGCCAGAGTCCGGATGATTGAGCGCAGACGCCAAGCGTGTCAGTAGAGACAGCGAAGAGATGGACGGACAGGTATAACACATGGCACAAAGGGATTTAGTTGCGGCCTGAAGGGCCGCGCCGGGAATCTGTAGGGTGTGACAAGCGGAGCGCGGACACACCATGTCAGTGTTTCGGTCTGCCTGCGCGTTGCTTGTCACACCTGCAAGTTGCGGATAGTCATGAAAGCACCCGACCGTGCAGCCGGGGCAGGAATACCTTCCCGCTGGCCGCTGATTGATCTAAGATTACGGCCTGAGCTATGTTCTGAATGCCGAAACATCCATCCTCATTTTCATGAAGAGTATCGTATGTCTGACACTTCCAAAACCACCAACAAAGCCACCAATCCCGGTACTCCCGGAAAGCCGATTGCTGAGCCCGGCGGAACCCTTGTCGCGTCAAACCTCGAAACCTCCAATATGATCGAGGGATACCATGTGATCGCGGAATGGATTCGGTTCGCAGATGCGAAAGCGGCCGTGGTGCTGACCGTGGGAGGCGCGATTGCGGGGCTGGTCATCCCGACACTGAAGAGTTATCTGGTTGAAGACATCGCCACGCATCCAACCGAATGGTGGACAAAAATGGTCAGCGGGTTGTTTGCGTTGTGGCTGCTTCTGCTGCTGGTGTCCGGCATCTGGGCCTTCCAATGCATTCTGCCGTTTCGGCGAAAGGGAAAACACCCGGCTCTGAACCATAGTTCCCATTTCCATCCCGCCGCCATCTGCTCGGCTTTCAAACTGGACGATGTCGAGCGATTTATTGCCGAGTGCGAATCGATGGGTGATGGTGGACTTCGAAGAGAAGTGGCTGCCTGCCTGCTGATTGATTCCCACATCTCCGGTGCCAAGTATGCCTGCGTGACGTCGTCGATTCGGTTGATGGGCGTGAGCTGTATCGTCGCGTTGATCTATCTGGTGGCGATACAGTTTTGATCTGGGGGTAGCCAAACGGTTTAGTGTCGGACAAGTTGCACCGTTCCCGCAGCCTCTTCCGTCGGAAATCCAGGCACATGGGCGTTGTAGCGGAGACGCAGATCGTTGCGGCGGCGAGTCGCCGCTCGTTCCCGGATTGCCTGGACAAACTCCTCCGCCACGGTGAACAGAGTCACCAGTTGCGGATGCTGGTTTCGATCGTCATCAATGCTGTAGACCAGCAGCCAATTCTCCCCGCTCTTGCCCGCGTCAACACGTGGCATGGGGACGAGATCGGTTACCAGCGAAACTCGTGAACGCGATCCTCGAAGTTTCGGCAGCAAGACAGTCTCTGTGTATCGCAGTTTCTTCAGGAGATCGAACCGCATTTCCGGAAGTGGATGCGCGACTCTTTTCAGCAAACATCGCTGCATCCATTTGAGGCGGTCGTGTCCCTGGAACGCAATGCTGCCGGCCAGCCATGTTGCGTTGGCAAGCAGCGTCCCGTCCGTTGGTGACGGGCCGAGCAAATCCGGTGGCAGGCCGAAGGCTGATTCCAGCGATGTCCTGACCCAGCGATCGCGTTTGCGTCCGTACGGCGTGTCGATGACGCTCAGCAAATAGCCGTATGTATGCTGCAGCCCGGCATGAGGCTGTTCCGGGGAAAATCGTTGATTGGCAAAATGGAAAATCGTTTCCAGGATCCCCTGATCAACGATCACATGCCCCGCGTGTTCATCGAAGTTTCGACAGCGTCCCCAGAAGATCAGCGGCCCGTTCGGACCGCGATCTGTCTCGAGCTGATGCACGAGTTCCGGGCAGAGTCGCTTCAGCAGGACGATGCGATCCGCCAGCGGCTGATTCGCGGCCGCAATCAGCCGTCTGGCAATCCGGTCGAAATCACGCATCCATTCAATCCCGAATCGCACCGACGGCCAGGCGCTGAAATTCCACCCGGATATCTGAAGCGTCGCCGCCCGGAAAATTCTGCCGAGCGATCAGAAGTACGAAAATCATCTCCTGCTTCGGATCGATCCAGCCCTGAGTCCCAAAAGCGCCGCCATGGCCGAAGGAACCAGAAGCCAGCATTTCGGTCGCTCCCTGCGGTTTTCGAATCAGGCAGAAGCCAAGTCCCCAGCCGTTCCCCGGCGTGAAACCGGTCTCAAGTTCGCCGGATTGCAACGACGTCATTTGCTTCACGGCATCGGCTGAAAGGACACGCTTGCCATTCAGATCGCCGCCATTCAAAACCATCTGATAAAACCGCACCAGATCACTGGCGATGGAATACAGGCCACCGGAAGGATTCGGAGATGTCTCGGCATTGACTTCGAACAGCCAGTGCTTGCCGCGTTCGATGTCTTTCTTGTCGGCGGTTGGCTGATACAGCAGCGCCAGTCGCTGGAGCTGCTCTTCGGTCGGATGGAACGATGTCTGATTCATCTCGAGCGGAGCAAAGATGCGTTCCGTGAGGAACTGATCGAACGACTTACCGGAGACAATTTCGACGACGCGACCGGCGACACTCAGGCCCGGACCGTACTGCCACTTGGAACCTGGCTCGAATGCCAGTTCCGACTTCGCGAGCAGCTCAACCGTGTTCGCGAGAGTTCCCACATTGCGCTGATCGCTGACGAGGCCGTTTGTATGCATCAGGCAGTCGCGAATGGTGATCTCACGACTCGGTGCCTTGCCGCCGGTCACCTTTGTGTCTTTGAAAGCCGGGATGTACTTTGAAACGGGATCATCCAGTTTCAGCTTGCCTTCATCCTGCAGAATCATCACGCTGGCGGCAGTGATCGGCTTGGTCATCGACGCGATCGCAAACACGGTATCAACCGCCATGTCACGTCCCCCAGCGACGTCCGCCTTGCCGACTGCGCCCAGATGGACCACTCTCCCTCGCCGTGCCACCAGTGTCACCGAACCGGAGATTTGTTTGGCCGCGACGAACTCCTGCATGCGGGTGTCGATCTGCTTGAGCGACGCTTCATCGAGACCCGATTCGGCCGGTTTGCCCGCGACGATCAGACCGGCGTCGTAGCTTTCGGCCGTGACCAAGTGATCTGCGGGGTTCTCTGTCAGAACCAGACCTCGCCACTGAACTTCCTGAGCGACCTTGTTGGAATGCAGTTGCAGACCGATCGGGCCGGCTTCGCAGAGTTCCGGCTGAGGATCTGACCAGTCGGCGACGAGTCGTCCATTGACAACATGCCGGATGCGGTGACCGATCGCGAGGATCTCCATCCGATTCCAGTCATGCTGTTTTCCAGCGATTTGCGCAATTCCCAGCGTGTCCTGCCGCACATTGTTGCGGCGAAACAGGTCGTGATAGCCATAGGCGGACGGATACATCACGAGATGCCCCTGATACGTAAACGGTCCTTCGTCTTTCTCGATGGCCTTACCCCACAGCGAAATTCCGGAGTGCATTTCGCTGGTGACAAGTCGGCTTTCGAAGATCAGCCGAAAGTTGCGGAACGATTTCTTTGTCATCAGATACGTGCTCGACTTCGGAGCGTTCTCGGCGGAATTGCGACCAACGATCATGCCGTCTTCAACCGAGTAATACTTCCCGATGTGACCCACCCAGCCTTCAAGGTCCTTGCCGTTGAACAGTTGCACCGGAGTCTCCCCCGTCGGCAATTTCGGAATCTGCTCCTGGCTCCATTCGCCGGCAATGGCACTCGACGGGCAGTACAGAGCAAACATCAGCAGCATGGGCAAAAGGCGAACAATCACGAGTTCTCTCCAGGCGGGGTTGGGGAAGGCCGAGCGATCCGAGGCCCAACATCGTACCGAGCCACGGCCAATGAAGCGAGCCGATGGCATCAAACTTCATTGTCCGCGCGCCTGCGGTATTCCTGCTCTTGTCAATCAGCGTGGGAGAACAGCGAACATTCCATTTCAATTTCAGGTGAAGTCAGCAGGACCTCGCCGAGATCCTGCTGCGCATTGCCGGAGCGCCATCACTATTCCGCCGACGCTGTTGTGCGCGCGGCGTCGGTGCCGCGGATCATCCGGAACTGGGGGCTGAGGGTGATGGTTTCCAGAGCGACGGAGAAACGATAGTCGTGGGCTTTGAGCTGGCTCATCATTTCTTCAATCAGCGGTTCGTCGGAAAGCTGAATTGACCTGCCCAGAGCATAGCCGAGCAGCCGACGGCAGAAGGTACGGAGGAAGGAGTCGCGGCGGGTGTTGAGCAAATAGTCACGGAGGCCATCGACACCGTTAATCGGCGTGCCGTCGGGAAGCACGGCGTTGGCGTCGATCTCGTGGCCAAATGTGTCTTCAGCGCGGAGACGTCCGATCGTGTCGAATTTCTCCAGTGAGTATCCGTAAATGTCGATCCGCTGATGACACTTCACGCACGCCGGATCGCTGCTGTGGAGTTCCGTGAGTTGGCGTTCCGTCAGATCCGCTGGCACTTCTTCGGGCAGGACCGGCACTCCCTTGGGAGGCCGTGGCAGCTTTTCGCCCAGCAGAAATTCCGACACCCAGTTGCCGCGCAGGATCGGACTGGTCCGCGATGCTCCGGATTGTTTCGACAGCGTCGCGGCCATTGTCAGAATGCCGCCGCGCGACACGCCTTTGGTGCCATTGACGCGCTGCCAGTCGTCGCCGTCAAGTCCGACAATGCCGTAGAACTGAGCCAGTTGAGCGTTCACAAACGTGTGATCCGCGTCGAGCAGATCCAGGACCGAGCCGTCATTGCGGAACATGTCTTCGAAGAACCGAATCGCCTCTTCGTACATCGCACCGCGCAGGTCTTTGAATTCAGGATAATGCTGTTCGCTCTTTTCATCCAACTGATCAAAGTCGCGGATATGCAGCCACTGGCATCCGAATTCAATCGCCATCCGACGAGTCTTCGCGTCTGCCATCATCCGCAGCGTTTGCGCTCGCAGAACTTCGGGCTGATGCAAAGTCCCGGCTGCAGCGACGTCGCGCAATTCCTGATCGGGCAGCGATGACCACAGAAAGTAGCTCAGCCGATTCGCCAGTTCAAAGTCACTCACGGGTGTCGCCGCCGTTCCAGGGTGAGCGTGTTCGCCGCGATAGAGAAACGCCGACGTCACGAACACGCGGGCCAGCAACATCCGAATGGCAGCATCGTGCGAAAGTTCCTGCTCACGCAGTTTGTGGTACAACTGCGTCAGATGATCGCGTTCCAATTCCGACATCGGACGACGCCACGCTCGGTTCGCAAAATCCAGCACGGCCTGCACATGCACGGGCTCCGTGTCCTTCAGCAGTTTCCGGAACTCCTCCGCACGCTGCAGAATGCCCTCGTGCATCGGCGTGAACGCACTGGGGTCGGCGTCCTGAGTCGCAAACTGCCAGAGCTGGTCATAAGCATCGACAAGTGCCAGCGGGTCCTGACTGACAAAGTGCATGTCTTCCCAGAGTCGATCGAGTTCTGCAGTTTCCGCGTCGTTCAACATCAGTCGCTTCAGGTGGTCGTCTTCGCGATAATACAACGTGAGCGTGACGACTTCATCGACGGGCACAATCTTGGTGTAACACAACGCCGCAGGAAACAGATTGCGGAATTCATCAAAGTGAGCCAACAGCTTTGCACGAGCCGCACTGTTGTCGGCGACAAGGATCGGCGTGTCATAGCTGACAGGTTTGTCACCGTCGGACCAGGTGGATTTGCCGCCGCCGGCTTTTGTGGCACTCGCGGCAAGACTGGATAGTCTCTCGGGCTTCGCCGTCAGTACCTGCATTTGTACGGTTCCTTCGGCGCCCGTTGTTGCTTCGAGAGCCCCCGTGGCCACGAATTCGCAGCCTTCAACAAAATCAGCAGGGACGTGGACTTCAATCACTGACGGTGCCTGCACACACAGGTTTGCAGCATCGATCGCCGTGCCGCTCGGATGCTTGCCGAACATGGCCGGATCAAGTCCAAAATCGGCTTCTGCCCCATCAGCAGTATCCGTTTTCTGCGACAGCAGTTCCCGTCGCACAACAGCAAACAGCGGCCCGTTGAGCGATGTCAATTGGCGATGCAGGACGGCATCCGGCGCGTCGGCGGCAATGTCGCCGATACCATTTGTCAACACGGCCTGAAGTTTTTCAGCCAACTGTTTTTTGGATTCCGCATCTGGCGCGACCTGCCATTGAGCGATCAGCGAACCGGCTGGGACAATCGAATCCGCACCGCCACCGGCATCCGGTTCACTGTAGAAATGCCAGACGCCCATATTGCCGAGTCGATCTGCGTGCGGGTTGC